>CAZMPA010000098.1:0-8471 GCA_964567915.1 uncultured Isosphaeraceae bacterium
GAGCAGTGCAATGACCTGCTTGATCAGGGTGTGGCGGGGCTCCATTTCTATACGCTCAACAAGTCGGACGCGACCCGGCGAATCTTTGAGGCACTGGGTGCCGGCTCCTCGGCGGCACTTCGAACGTCTGGCGACTGATTCGCCGGGCCTGCTATCCTCCCGGGATGCGACGAAGAATCAGGTTGGTGAGTTTCTCGGCAGTGGCGGCCTTGACCGCAGCTCCCGTGGCCGATGAGCCGGACCTGCTCAAACGCGTCACTGAGGACATCTACGTCGAACCCGGCGTGCCCGGCGGCGGCGCGGCGCCCCTCTTCGGCATGGCCATCGCGGTGCTGATGACTGTGGCGGTACTGGGCATCAGCCTCATGCCGTCCAAGCGTGGCCATCAGGACTGATGCCGGACGACGCCACCGCACCAAACGCGTGGGATCGCTCCAGCCATAGGTCCTGGATGCGAGGGCCGGTGGTTCCGCTCGGTTTGCTGGCCGCCCTGATTCTGGGAATGGGGTTGACGGCCCCGAACATGGCGGTTGGTGTACTGGACGACAGAAGCGAGTACATCGCCGTAACCGGTCGGTCCGGTCGGAGCGGCGAAGATGTCGTGTGGCTGCTGGACACGCGAACGGAAGAACTGATCGCGGTCGCCTGGAGTCGGGAAGCCCGCATGTTGGCCCCGCTCGGTCGTCGCAGCATCACAGTGGACGCCGAAACTGCTCGGAAGGGACGCTGACGTGCGGTCGCGAAGCATCATCACCGGTCTGATCTGGGTCGCGGCCATCATTTTTGCCCTTGTGTGGGCGAGCCGCCCCAACCCCGCACTGCACTCACTGGCCCATGCGGGCATGACCGCAAGCCGTGGCGGGTTCACGCTGCTGACAGCCGGGTCCCTGGACCAACGCGTACAGGGGGAGGCGGAGGCGATCTATGTGATTGACCACCACCGGGGACTGATGCTTGTCTATGGACTGTCAGACCTCCAGTCATCGCCGGGCATCACCATGCTCGACGGCGGGCGAATCGAAGTCCTTTTCGAGCGGGCTCGCGGTCACGGTCGAGGCGGAGCGACGCCCTGACCACCTCCCGTGGGGGTTCCATGGGCCGCCGCTGCTGATACCCTCCAGTGATGCACAGACCGGTCGATGCAGTCATGCTCGCTCGTCGAGCGGCCTCATTCACGAGGCGATCGATCAAGGCCGACTCCAAACGCGCGGGCCTTCGGCTTGCCGTCTCGATGCTCGACCTGACGACGCTCGAAGGTGCTGATTCGCCGGAGCTTGCCCGGGCACTCTGCCGGAAAGCAATTCAGCCGATGCCCCAGCCGATCGAACCGCCGGTGCCGTCGGTGGCGGCAGTCTGCGTGTACCCAAGACTGGTACCGATTGTCCGCGAGGCGCTCCTTGGGACCGGAGTCAAGACGGCGTCGGTTGCAACGAGCTTCCCGAGCGGGCAGGTGCCGATCGACACGCGGCTGGCCGAGACTGAGGCGGCCCTTGCTGCAGGCGCCGACGAGATTGACATGGTGATCAGCCGCGGGGCCTTTCTGTCGGGGAGGTTTGATGAGGTTGCAGCCGAAGTGCGGGCCGTCAAGGACGTCTGTGGCGACGCGCACCTCAAGATCATCCTGGAGACCGGGGAGCTCGGAACGCCCGACAACATCCGTCGGTGCGCCGACCTGGTCATCGAGGCGGCCACCGCCGGCGCGGATGTGCCCGATGGCGCGGTATTCGTCAAGACGTCAACCGGAAAGGTCTCGCCGGCGGCGACCATGCCTTCGGTCCTGCTGCTCCTTGAGGCGGTACGCGATCACTTCCGGGAGACCGGCGTCCGAATCGGCGTGAAGCCTGGTGGTGGAATTCGGATGTCGAAGGCGGCGCTGCACCTGCTGGTCATGGTGCGTGAGACGGTCGGTCCCGACTGGCTCAATCCACGACTGTTCCGGATCGGCGCCTCGAGCCTCCTTGACGACCTTGTGAGACAGCTTCTTTGGACCAGCCGCGGGCACTATGCGGCGATGCACGATGTGGCGGTGACCTGATGACATCAGCTGAATCTCAAGCTGTGGACGCGCTCGGCGGGGAGGACTGGGACTACAGCCCGGCGCCTGAACGTACACGTCGGGACATTGCGGCTGAGTACGGACTGTTCATCGATGGTGAGTTCAAGGAGCCGCAGTCGGGTCGGACATTCGTGACGACCAACCCCGCGACGGGCGAGCGGTTGGCACGCGTCTCCGAAGCCGGCGAAGCCGACGTGGATGCCGCCATGGCGGCTGCGAGGGCGGCCGGCCCGAAGTGGGCGAGACTGAAGGGCCGCGAGCGAGGCAAGTACCTCTTCCGGCTGGCCAGACGACTCCAGGAGTGCGCCCGGGAATTGGCGGTGCTGGAGACGATGGACGGCGGCAAACCGATCAAGGAGTCCCGCGACGTTGATCTTCCGTTGGCGGCGCAGCACTTCTTCTATCACGCCGGGTGGGCAGACAAATTGCAGTGGGCCTTTGCGGGCCGTGACGTGCGTCCTCGGGGCGTGTGCGGGCAGATCATTCCGTGGAACTTCCCGCTGCTCATGGCGGCCTGGAAGCTCGCTCCGGCACTTGCGTGCGGTAATACGGTTGTGCTCAAGCCGGCAGAGACGACATCGCTCACAGCGCTGCACCTGGCGAGGCTGATGCAGGAAATCGACCTTCCGCCCGGCGTGGTCAATATCGTGACCGGCGCAGGCGACACAGGGCGGCTCGTCGCTTCGCATCAGGCCGTTCGGAAGGTTGCCTTCACCGGCTCGACCGAGGTCGGGCGGCTGATCATGCAGGAGCTTGCGCCCCGCGAGATCCCGTTGACGCTGGAACTGGGCGGCAAGAGCGCCAACATCGTCTTTGCGGACGCGGCGATTGACCAGGCCGTGGAAGGCGTGGTGGGCGGCATCTGGTTCAATCAGGGCCACGTGTGCTGCGCGGGATCACGGCTGCTCGTGGAGGAGTCGATCCTCGAGCCCTTCGTCGCAGCGCTGCGGGACCGGATGGCGCAGCTTCGGGTGGGGGACCCGCTGGACAAAAACACCGACGTTGGCGCGATCAACAGCCGCGAACAACTTGACCGGATTCGGACGCTCGTGGCCGCGGGACAGGAGGAGGGCGCCATCCTGCACGATGTGCAGACGTCATCGCTCCCGGAGAAAGGGCACTGGTTCCCGCCGTGCTTCTTTACTGGCGTGCAGCCTTCACACGTGGTCGCCCGAGAAGAGATCTTCGGGCCGGTACTCGCCGTCATGTCGTTCCGAACGCCCGAGGAGGCCATCCGCCGGGCGAACACGACGCCGTATGGCCTCGCCGCGGGCATCTGGACCGACAAGGGCTCGAAGATCTTCGAGATTGCCGCTCGCATGGAAGCTGGCGTTGTGTGGTGCAACACCTACAACCAGTTTGACGCGAGCTCACCCTTCGGCGGTGTGAAGGAATCAGGGTTTGGCCGGGAAGGCGGCCTGCACGGATTGCGTGGCTATGTTCGGTAGGTTGATGAGAGGAGACGCCGCATGAGCCGTCTGGAAGTCGTGAAGACAGGCAAGCTTTGGATCGGCGGGAAGTGGCCTCGGTCAGAGTCGGGCGCGACGTTCGTCGTCGAGAATGGCAAGGGCGAGACGGTGGCGCGATGCGCACTGGCGAGCCGCAAGGATGCCCGCGAGGCGGTCGAGGCGGCTCGCGGCGGGTTCCCTGTGTGGCGCGACGCGACCGCGACGCTGCGTGGCCAGGTGCTGTACCGGGCCGCAGAGATGCTGGAGAGCCGCACCGACGAGTTCACCGAGGCGTTGTGCGATGGCGGTGAGGGCCTGGCCGCATCACGGCGGGAAGTTGAGCGGAGTGTCGATCGGCTCGTCATGCTGGCCGGATGGTGCGACAAGATCCACCAGATCATCGGCTGCCAGAACGCGGTCGCCGGCCCCTATCACAACTTCACCATTCCCCAGGCGTGTGGCGTGGTCGTTGTGTTCTGCCCCGAGTCGCCTGCCCTGCTTGGCATGGTGACGCTGGTTGGCGCCGCCATGGCGACCGGCAATTCGGTCGTGGCTGTGGTGCCGCGACCTGCCGCGATGGTTGGTGTGCTGCTTGGCGAGGTGCTCGCTGTGTCTGACGTGCCCGCCGGTGCTGTGAATTGCCTGACCGGAGACATCGAACCACTTCTGGACCCCCTGGGCGGACACCGGGAAGTGGCTGTGATGGTGTCCAGTGGGCTGAACAAGTCAGCGAGAACCGCACTCAGATTGGCTGCATCCGATGGCATCCGCCGCGTGCACACCATTCCGTGGACCGGTACCGACTGGGAAAGCGACGAAGAGACGTGCTCGCCATGGTTCCTGGAGCAGTTTGTCGAGTTCAAGACGCTGTGGCACCCGTCCGGGGTCTGACCTGGCTCACTCGCTCGATCGCCCGCTCGGTGCTTACTCGCTTGGTACTCACTCGCTTGGAACTTACTCGCTAGGAACAAGGACCAGCCGCGATCGCTGCGTGACGGTTCCCAACTCGGGTTGGCCCTGCACCGGCAGGCGAAGTTCTTCGCCGTTGATCAGGCGGTTCGGGAAGCGATGCTGCCACTGCTCGACATCCAGGCTGACCAGGCCCGAGGACGGGTCCAATGCGTCATCGCCGAAGGCGCCGACGGTCACCGTGCTGAGGTCTTTGACCGGGTCATGGTGAAAGAACGCTGGAACGCCCTCCTCGCGGAGGGTCGCCACGCGTTGTTCGGCCAATCGCCGCCGCTCTGGAGGCGTCATGGCGCCTGAGTCGAACGATCCCCAGACCTCGATCTCCAGCGTATAGATGGTTCGAACATCCGGGTGCCGCCGCCGAAGCGCGACGAGCTCATGTGGATGCAACTCCGCGTCGGCCCGCCGGGGGCGGACGTCGGTTCGCACGATGGCGCCAAAGATCCGCTTCTCATTGACTCGCAGATTCTGCAGCGTCCGCATGTCAGCTGCCGCCAGTGGGTCGTCCCATCCTTCGTATTGGCCAAACACGACCATCGATCCCTTGTCATCAACGTGGACCGTGGTCTTGTCGCGGAGCGGTGGAACGACCTGGACCAACTGAGCGTGCCATCGTCTGGCTCCGTCCCCGCTGTCACCAGGAAAGGTCTGGAGGACCAGCGTATGAAACGCGCGTGGCGTGGCCGGCCTGGCCGCAGCAGGGGCCGGCGCCGCGGCCTGGACCTGTCCGGATGGGCCCAGCAGGTGCTCAAGATCCTGCCAGCCGGTGTCTGACCGCCCGGATGAATCGGTGGTCTCGCCTGGGAACTCGGCGGCAGGAATGGTTGGTTTCGGGGGCGAGGGGCGAGCCGGGGCGGGTGCCTGGCATGCGGCAAGCGTGAGTGCTGCAAGGAGGAGGGGGCCTCTGGTCAGCAGCGTCGATCCAGCCCTTGACGCCGAGACCTGCCGGACCAGGCGTCCGTGATGGGTTTCGCCCCCCCGGGTGCATGCACCGCTGCAGCCACCCCTGTGGGGCCTCCGGAGCGGGCCGTCGCTCAACATGTTGTAGGTCAGCCGGTTAGACATGTTTTTCCAAAGTTCAAGGCCTCCGAGGGGGCGGGCCGATGAACACAGTACTGGTCGGCCTTGGTGCCTTTGGTCGGCTGCGGGATTCAGGGAAGAATCGCGAGGCAGTGTATGTGTTCACAAGGAATGCGGCGAGCGGGACGACCGCTCTCCGAGGAGTGTGTGTGATGTCTGATATCGCGTTGGTGGGACCCTCATTTCGCCGGTCTGGCCGGTCTTCCGAGCAAGCACCGGGTCGGTCCGCTGAGGATCGGACTGCTGAGCAAGGCGGGGCCCGTCGGCTTTCGGATGGCGGCGAAACAAGGCCCGGCCTTCGGATCGCGGCAGAGGAAGCGGGGCGGTGCTCCGAACCTGTTCGATGGACGCGTATTCGCGAGATCAGGACCGCGATCAATGCCGGCGCCTATCTCACCGGTGAGCGGCTGGATGCGGCTGTTGACGGCCTGCTGCGCGATCTGGAGGCATGAACGGTCGAGTTGGCGGTGGTCTGTCGCCGTCCCGTCGCGTAGGGATGGTGATTGCTGCGACGCTGGCTGGACTGGTTTCCTGCTCCTCAAACAGCCGCAGTCCCAGTCCTTCGAGTGTCGGTGAGCAGTTTCAGGCTCGCAGCATCGAGATTCACCCCCTCTCTCACATTCATATCCGCCCAGGTGACATCGCCATGGTCGAGGTGGCTGTGTCCGTGCTCGATGAGGATGGGCTGCCTGTTCGTGTGACGGGCGTGCTTGAGGTCGAACTGCACCAAAGAGGCCGCTACGGTGATGCGATCATGGCACGCCAGACATGGGAGCGTGACCTCACCGATCCCAAAGCCAACCTTCGCGCCTTCGATGCGACGACTCGGACGTATCGCGCGACGCTGCAGTTGCCCGCCGGCGACGTCCCTCGGTCGCCCTCCGTCACAGCCAGGCTGGTCCGAGCGGGACGCGGCACACTAGACGCAGGTCGAAGCCTCGAGGTGATCGACGCGAGCGATCCTGTGCAGGCCCCCCCGGAATCCCCCGCTCCCGAGTCTGCGTCCAACCAACCTTGACGCCTGCGGGGTACGATTCCCCTTCCATGAGCATGCACCTCATCCTTCCTCCTGTCGGAACCCGCGTTCGCGTGGTTCAACAGACCCCACTCCGGGATCGCACGTGGTCCGAAGCCGTGGAGGGCGAGATCGTACGGTTTCGGCAGGCACAGACCGGGTCGTGGTTCGCGCATGCCAGGGGAGACCGACTCTGGCTTGACCGGCTGGAATTGCGGGCAGATGACGGAGAACTGATCGTGCTCAATCTCGATCAGTTCAGCGTGATTGAAACGGTCGACTGACCGCCCGCGCTCACCAGGCGGGGGCGCACTCAGGAAATGGAAGGCAGCCGCTCGGACCGACAGCCACAATGGTCGGAGAGATGGTGCTCCAGGACCGCACGTGCTCGATGACGCATTCCGGGGCGATTCGCTCGAGCGCCTCGATCCGCTCCTGCAGCGTTGGGCACGTTCCGCGATTGGCCAGGGAGTGGGCGAGGCGAAAGGCTCTTGCCTGGGTGGACTCGCCCTGAAGGACGAGGGAGTCGATCATCGTTCGTCGCGCTCGGTGTACTTCCGCTACAGAGAGATCTTCCGATATCCGCCGGATCTCAGCCAGACAGACCTCCAGAAGCTCCGATGCGTTTTCAGGCGTTGTACCCGCTCGAAGAATGCACGAGCCCTGCAACGCGTTGGCGGCGTATCTGGCGGAGACGGCGTAGCAGAGTGATCGCCGCTGCCGAACTTCGGTAAAGAGCCGCCCGCTGGTCGTCCCGCCGAGTGCGGCGCAGGCGATGCGATCAAGGTCTTCCGCCGGTTCTCCAACCCGAGCGGCGTCCCAGGCCATCGCAAGGTGGACCTGCGCTGTTGGCCGGACCAGCAAGTGACTTCCGCGCGGCCCGGCCTCACTTGGCGGGGATTTGTCAGCGGAGCCCTGGAGACGGCCCGCGTAGTCCTGTACAGCCTCCAGGATCGCGTCAGCATCAAACCCTCCGCATGCCGATACGATCGCGCCGTTGGGAACACAACATGCGTCGCGGCGGCGACGAATGTCGTCCATGGTCGCGGCCTGAAGGCCTTCAGATGTCCCCAGGCCACTGCGGTGATACGGCCGATCAACGTGTTTTTCGCGGAGCAGAAGGCCGGTTTCTTCGTGGGGATCGTCCGGCAATGAAGCCAGAGACTGCTGGCAGAGCCGCCTGACGCTCTCAAACTCGGTATCCGGAAGCGTCGGCGAGAACGCCGTTCCGAAGAGCAGGGGGATTGCCTCTGACAGTCGGTCAGCTGTTGTGGTGGCCTGATAGCGAAGGAAGCGAGCGCCAACACGTGCCGACCGCTGCATGCCAGCGCGGTCAAACGCTTCAGACAACTCCTTGGTGTTCATAGAGTTTGCGCCGCGGAACGCCATCTCAAGAAACAATGCTGACACGCCGTCAGTAGCGGTGCAATCGTGCGCAGAGCCCGCAGGAACCAGACACTGCAACGACATCGATGAGGCCGTGTCGAGTGGTTCCATGACCACTTGAAGTCCATTCGAAAGCGTGCAATGTTTGATCATGCCAACTCCACTGCGCCGGTGACGTGGGAGCATATAGCGGCCCCGCGCACTCTGTGTGCATGTGATGCGCGCGCACGCTTGTGTAAAAAAAATGTGTAAAGAGTCTTCAGTTGTGGGTCCGATACGTGTAGAACGTGTTGTAACGGGTCCGCCCGGGTGTACGTGCATCCGGTTTTTCCGACTTTGAGCCGGGCCCGAGCGGATTTCATGGAGGTCATGTACATGGCCAAGAAGCGCACTACGAGAAAGAAGGCCACTCGCAAGAAGGCCACGAGAAAGAAGGCCACTCGCAAGAAGGCCACTCGCAAGAAGGCCACGCGAAAGAAGGCCACTCGCAAGAAGGCCACGCGAAAGAAGGCCACTC
>CAZMPA010000099.1:0-8455 GCA_964567915.1 uncultured Isosphaeraceae bacterium
GATCGCGTCACTTCCTGCGCTTGACCACCGACCTCTTCAGCCAATCCCACGAGCCTTGCTCTCGCCCGGTCAGGCAGCCCATTGATTCGATCGAGCAGCGTCGCAAACTGCTGCTGGAATGCTGTTTCGTCCATGACCTCGCTCCATCTCTTCTTCTGCTGTCGTGTCGCGGGACGCGTGCCCACCACCCCCATACAGTGCCACGAGAGACGCCCGAAACCACGCCACGCCCCCACAAAGCGTTGCAACGCCCGCCGAGAGGTCCATTTGTGTCGATTGGAGCCCTTGGCGGGCCTCACCCTCGGATACGGGTCCGCGAAAGGGCCGTTCTGGCCGCCTGCGGCCCAGCCGCCAACTCGCGGTCCACCGGCTCCCCGGCATGGTGCGCATCCCGAACCAGCCTGGCCAGATGCTGGTCGCGGGCCTGGGCCCACTTGCGGAAGTGGGTCTCCAGTTCCTGCCGATTGAAGCGGGTCATGGGATCATTCAGCCCGGTTTGCGCAACCGCCCAGTTAATCAGGCGACCACCAGTTGCGTCGAATCGATACAGCTCCAGCGTCGCCTTGACGCGGGCCGCGAGCGAGCGGAATGGGTCCTGGCATGTCTCTGGAAGGTCGGCCATCAGCGCGTCGACCCGTCGCTGCGCCATCGGCCCGAGCAGGTCATCACCCTCGGTGGCGGCCGCTTCCTCAAGCACGGCCGCCGCCTCGCCCTCGCCCGTTACACCAGCCGTCTCCTCAACCCGATCAAGCGGCGCGACGGAGGAGTTGAGCGACTTGATGCCGGCATTCGGGAAGCGGACTTGCAGCGTGAAGCACGGCGCACCGCGAACAGTCGTCGGCTTGACCGCAGTCACGACACCAATACCCCATTCGGGATTGGCTCGGTGGCGCACACGATCGCCAAAGGACCAGGGCGCTTCAGATGTGGGCGAGGAACCGCTCACAGTCATGTTCTCCATCAACATTTGACCAGCCGCCGCCTGCTGCCTCGTTCCAGATTGAAACGGGCGCGGCCGCGACCGACCATGAGCCTATCCGGCCGGCGACTCGCACGCAAGGAGATCCTGCATACCTCCGCCAGAGCCGGCTCACACGAGTCCCTGGTCCACCATGGCGTCGGCGACCTTGCGGAAACCGGCGATGTTGGCGCCGTGGCGATAGTCATCCTCGAAGCCGTAGGAGGACGCGGCATCGAGGCACACGGCGTGAATGTCATGCATGATCCGCTTGAGGTGTCGATCAACTTCCTCGGTCGTCCAACGGAGCCGCTGGCTGGCCTGCGCCATTTCGAGCGCGGACACCGCAACACCGCCGGCGTTGGCGGCCTTGCCCGGGCCGAGCTTGACGCCCGACTCAACGAGCGTGTCCTGAGCATCCGGCGTCGTCGGCATGTTGGCGCCCTCACTCACGAGTCGCACACCACCCTCAACCAGATGCCTGGCATCGAGGTTGTTGATCTCATTCTGCGTCGCCGAGGGGAATGCTGCGTCGGCGGGGACGGCCCAAAGCGGGTTGCTTGCGGCATCGTGGTCGGTCGGTGCCCACGTGGCAGACGTAAACCGCTCACAGTATTCGGCAATCCGACCTCGCCGCTCGTTCTTGAGTTCCATGACGAACTGCAGTTTCTCTTCGTCGACTCCCGCCGGGTCATGGATCCACCCGCTTGAGTCGCTCAGCGTGATCGGCATCGCGCCCAATTCGAGCAGTTTGCGGCAGGCATATTGCGCCACGTTTCCAGAGCCGGACACGAGACACTTTTTACCCTCAAGGGAATCACCAGCCGTCGCAGCCATTTCCGCGGCGAAGTACACAGCGCCGTAGCCGGTCGCTTCGGGACGCAGAAGGCTTCCGCCCCATCCCGGCGCGCGTCCCGTCAACACGCCTGTAAACGTATTGGTGATCCGCTTGTACTGACCAAAGAGGTAGCCGATCTCACGGCCACCTACGCCGATGTCTCCGGCCGGCACGTCGGTGTTGTGCCCCACGTGCCTGAAGAGCTCAGTCATGAAAGACTGGCAGAACCGCATGACCTCGCTGTTGCTTCGACCACGCGGATCAAAGTCAGAGCCACCCTTGCCGCCGCCGATCGGCTGACCGGTCAGGCTGTTCTTGAAGATCTGCTCGAAGGCAAGGAACTTCAGAATGCTCAGGTTGACGCTCGGGTGGAAGCGAAGACCGCCCTTGTATGGACCGATCGCCGAGTTGAATCCGACGCGAAAGCCTCGATTCACCATGACTTCGCCGTCATCGGCTTGCCACGGGACCCGGAACTGCACCACACGCTCGGGCTCGAGCAGCCGCTGCAGGACCCGCTGCTGCCGGTAATGCGGGTGCCGCTCAAGGACCGGTGCAAGCGAGACGAGGACTTCCTGCACCGCCTGAAGGAATTCCGGCTGGTGGGGATCTCGCGTAGTCAGAAGATCGAGGTACTCCTGCACAAAGGCGCTGCTGGAGTGCGGCGCCGCAACCGAGGTATCCATAGTGTGGGGTCCTTGTCGTGGGCTCCGTGTCGTGGAGCCCATGTCCGAGACGGGATTGGGACGAGATCATCCGCGATCTCGCCTCGTGAATCATACAGAGAACCTGCTCCCGAACCTATCCTGCAACCGATCCCCCCCCATGCCTGCCTCAGCCCCCCCACCACCGGCCCGTCCGTCCGCCGCCCCCCCCAGCCCGCCCGTAGCCATTCCGCCTGAATTGCAGGCCCTGCGTGACCGCATCGACGAGATCGACCACCGCTTTCTGGAGTTGCTGGAGGAGCGGCACCGCATCGTGGGCGAGGTTGCGGCCGTCAAGCGAACCAGCGGCGTCCCCATCAAGGACGCCGGCCGCGAGTCGGCCCTCATTGCCGACCGGCGGGACCGGGCCAATCGGTCGGGCCTGAGTGCGGAAGTCATCGAAAGCCTCTTCAGGCTCGTGCTCTGGTCCAGCCGCAACCGACAGGCCCAGTTGCATGCGGCCGTTCCGGTCGACATGCCTACCCGCCGCATCGCCGTCATCGGCGCACGCGGAGGCATGGGGTCCATGTTCTCAACGCTTCTGGCCGATCTCGGGCACGAGATTCTGGCAGTCGATCGGGACACGACGCTCCGCGTCGAGGACGCCGCGTCGACCGCGGACGTCACGCTCGTGTGTGTGGACATTCGCGAGACCGAGGAGGTCATCCGTCGAGCCGGACCACACGTGCCCGCAGGCGGACTGATGACAGACGTGACCAGCACCAAACGCGGGCCGGTCGCCGCGATGCTGGACGCATCGGAGGCGAGCGTCATCGGCATGCACCCGCTCTTTGGGCCTCGTGTGCACAGCCTGCAAGGACAGCGGATCGCGCTCACGCCCGCCCGCCTGAAGGATGACCATGACTGGATGGCGTGGATCCGAACGGTTCTGGACAGCGCCGGGCTGACCATTCTGGAAACGACCGCCGAAGAGCACGACCGCGTCATGGCTGTGGTGCAGGTGCTCACGCACTACTCAACCGAGGTCGTCGGTCGCACGATGCGGGCGCTCGGCGTGTCGATTGAAGAAACCCTCCGGTTCACCAGCCCGATCTATCACCTGGAACTCCTCATGACGGCAAGGCACTTCGCGCAGTCCCCGGACCTCTACAGCGCCATCCAGATGTCCAACCCGAACACTGAGGAAGTCACCAGAGCGTTCCGAGCGTCGGCAGAGGAACTGGACACGCTCATTCGCTCGGGCGACGCCGCCGCCTTCGAGCACGCGTTCTCCGACGTGACCACGTTCTTTGGCGACTTCGCGGACCGCGCGCTGGCCGAGTCGACCCACCTCATCGACCGCCTCGTCGAGCGGAGCTGACGCCATGCACCTGCTCCGGCGATCGCATCGAAAGAAGCTGTTGGAGCAGCCGTTCCCGGAGGTGTGGGAATCCATCCTGCAACAGGATCTTCCCTACCTGCGCCTCCTCACGCCGGCCGAGCAGACCAGACTTCGCGAGATCGTCACAATCCTGATCGACGAGAAGTTCTGGGAAGGCTGCAGCGGCCAGGAGATGACGCCACGCGTGCAGGTGGTCATTGCCGCCCAGATGGCGGTGCTGCTGCTGCACCTTGACGCAGCGGATTACTTCCACAATGTCCGGACCATCCTGGTCTACCCGGCGGCGTACGTGCAGACGCAGGAACGCGTCGGAAGCGACGGACTGGTCCACACCGGCAGTGCCAATCTCGGGGAGGCCTGGTACAACGGTCCGGTCGTCCTGTCGTGGAAGGATGCGTTGGAAGCGGCCCACAACCCTGGCCGCGGTCTCAATGTCGTGTTTCATGAACTCGCCCACGCCATCGACATGATGGGCGGCACGACCAATGGGACGCCCATGCTTCGCGGCCGAGACGACTACGGCCCATGGCACGAGACCATGTCGGCGACCTTCGAAGCACTCCGCCGCCGCTACGAGGCGGGAGGCCGCGACGTCATTCGCCCCTACGGCCTGACCAACGTCGCCGAGTTCTTCGCGGTCACCACCGAGTGCTTCTTCGACGCCCCGGTTCCGTTCAAGAAGGCCCATCCGGACGTGTACGAACACTACGCCCGGTTCTGGGGCCAGCAGCCTGCGGCCAGGCCCTGGTAGGCCGGCCCGCCAACCGGGCCCTCCGTCACATTCTGAATTCCGTTCAAGTGGGCTAGAATCCTCCCGAACCCGGCCCCAAGGCCGTCCGTAGCCGTCAATCACGTGACGGGCGGGGTCCGCCGATGGTCGTGCGGACCCGCTTCCCCCTGAACCGTGCGGAGGTCCTTGATGTCGACAGTGCAGGCCGGCCAGCCGGCCCTGGAGAACCCGATGACGATCCCACCCACCAGCGTCGATCGCGTCGCGGAACAGGTCAAGGGGGCGAGCGAGCCCTTCCGACGCCTCATCCGCGAGATGCACGAGGTCGTCGTCGGGCAGGATGCCCTGCTCAATCGCATGCTCGTCGCCATCCTCGCAAACGGGCACCTGCTGATTGAAGGTGTGCCGGGACTCGCCAAGACGCTGGCCGTCTCAAGTCTCGCCAAAGGCATCGACACCGATTTCCAACGCATTCAGTTCACCCCTGACATGCTGCCCGCGGACGTCATGGGTACGCTCATCTACCGCCCGCAGTCTGGCGACTTCGTGGTCAATCGCGGGCCGATCTTCTCCAACATCGTGCTTGCCGACGAAATCAACCGCGCGCCCGCCAAAGTACAGAGCGCCCTGCTCGAAGCCATGCAGGAGCGGCAGGTGACGATCGGCAAGGAAACGCACACGCTGCCGGATCCCTTCATGGTGCTGGCGACTCAGAACCCGATCGAACAGGAAGGGACGTACCCGCTGCCCGAAGCCCAGGTGGACCGATTCCTGCTGAAGGTGGTTGTGACCTATCCAACGCGTGATCAGGAAGTGGAGATTCTCAATCGGATGGCGACCACCGGTTCGTCGCCGGACATCTCATCGGTTATGAAGCCCGACGACATCCTGACCGCAAGAAAGGTGGTCGATGACATCTACCTCGACCCCAAGGTGGCCAAGTACATCGTGGACATCGTCTACGCGACCCGCGAACCAAACCTGATCTCACCAGAGCTCGGCGCGCTCGTTGAGTTTGGGGCCTCGCCGCGGGCCACGCTGGCGCTCTCCCTCGCCGCCAAGGCTGAGGCGTTCCTGGACGGGCGTGGATTCGTCGTCCCGCAGGACGTCAAGAACCTCGCCATGGATGTTCTCCGGCACCGCGTCGCAACCACGTACGAAGCGGAAGCAGAGGAAAAGACTTCGGAAGATGTGATCCGCGCCGTGCTCGATCACGTTCCGGTTCCCTGACCCAAGGACACGCACTGCTTCATGAATCCGACCGAACTGCTCAGGAAGATTCGCCGAATCGAGATCGCCACGTCGCGGCTCGCCAGCGAGCTCCTTGCAGGCCAGTACCACTCGGCCTTCAAGGGTCGTGGCATCGAGTTTGAGGAGGTCCGCCTGTACCAGCCAGGCGACGACGTCCGCGCGATCGACTGGAACGTCACGGCGCGGGCGGGCGAACCGTACATCAAGCAGTTTCGAGAGGAACGCGAACTGACGGTGATGCTGATCGTCGACCTGAGCGCCTCGCAAGGATTCGGGACAAACGAACAGACCAAACGCGAACTGGTCACGGAGCTGTGCGCCACGATCGCTTTCTCAGCAATTCGAAACAACGACAAGGTCGGCCTGCTTGCCTTCACGGACCGCATCGAGAAGTTCGTGCCACCTCGAAAGGGCACGCAGCACGTCCTTCGCGTCATCCGTGAACTGCTCGCCCACGAACCGGCGGGAGACGGCACCGACATCGCCGGAGCGCTCGAATACTTCAGGCATGTTCAGCGTCGACGCTGCACCGCCTTTCTGGTAAGCGACTTTCAGGACGACGGCTGGGAGCAGGCCATTCGTGTTGTACGACGCAAACACGACCTCGTGGCCATCGATGTCGCCGACGTCCGCGAGGCGGAGCTGCCCAATGTCGGGCTGCTCGAGCTGCGTGATGCCGAATCGGGCGAACTTGTCGTGCTCGACTCCGGTTCCGCCAGTGTTCGGGACGCCTGGGCCGCGCAGCACGCCGCCGACACGGACCGACGGCTCGGCTGGATGCGACGACACCGCATCGACCGACTGCAACTCCTGACGGGTGAACCATTCGTCGAGACGCTCAGCGCCTTTTTCCGCCGACGCGAAGCGAGGATGGAACACTGATGTGGTGCTCCAGGACGAGCATGCTCCTGATCACCGCAGTCGCCGCCGGATGTCAGCAGATGCCGGCGAGCGAAGAAGCGGCCGCGCGAACGGACGCGCGACGTGGCCCGATCGAGATCACTTACGAAGCCGTGCCCGGTGAAGCACCGGCCGGAACGCCAATCAGCGTGACCATCACCGCCACCGCGGCCGCGGATGCGGCGGTCCACACGCCACTGATCGACACCGAGGACGCCGACACCTGGGGCGCCTTTGAAGTGCTCAATGCCTCTCCAGCCATCGACGTTCCGCTCGATGACGGTCGGCACCGCTGGACCCAAACGGTGACCATCGACAGTTTTCAACCGGGTACCCACCCACTGCCCGCACTTGACGTCGGCTTTGTTGATCGGCGAGCCACGACCGAACGCACGGGCTCGGTCCCCGTCGAAGCTCCGGAAGTTCACATCACGTCGAGTCTCCCGGCCGAAGACGCGGCCATGCACGATGTCGTCGGCTGGAAGGCGCTTCCGGCCGGTCCGTGGTGGCCGTGGGCCGTAGGGGCCGCAGCCATTGCGGCTGTCATTGGGGGCGGCGCCATCTGGGTGCTTTCACGAAGCCGACCGGAGGGCCCCCCTCCGACGCCAGCCGACGTGGCCTTTGCATCCATGTCCGCGCTGTCCCACCGCGGGCTCCTGGCCCGGGGCGAACTGGAACCCTTCTACGTCGCGCTGAGCGACATCGTCCGCAGGTACATCGAAGGCCGCTTTGGACTTGCCGCGCCGCGTAAGACGACGGCGGAGTTTCTGGTCGATGCAGAACGCGACGAGCGGCTGCTGGAATCGCAGCGGAGCCATCTTCGCGCCTTCCTGCGTCTGGCCGACCTCGTCAAGTTCGCCGGCCATGAGCCCGCGGCGCAGCAGGGCCAACGGGCACTGGACGACGCGAGGGACTTCGTGACCGACTGCGAGCACCGTCTCCAGACGACGCAGACCACGCAGCACATGGAGGCCGTCACATGCTGATGTTCTCCCCCGACACGTTGTGGTGGTTGCTCCTCGCCCTTCCCGCGATCCCAATCGTGTGGTGGCGGTATGCGCAGCGGCGGCGACGCCCGGCGGTGCCCTGGTCAAGCACGGCCGCGGCCCGATCGGTCCCCCACGGCTGGGCGGCGCGGACGCGATGGCTCCTGCCCGCACTCCGAACGCTCGCCGTCCTGATGCTGATTGTGCTCCTTGCCGGCCCGCGTAAGGGCGACGAGAAGACCAGCCGCTCCGTCGAAGGCGTTGCAATCGAAATGGTGCTTGACCGAAGTGGGTCCATGCAGGCCCTTGATCTGCAACTCGAAGGGCGGCGTGCAGACCGGCTTGAGGTCGTCAAGTCCGTCGCGGCCGACTTCATCCTCGGTGAGCAGTCACTTCCCGGTCGGGAACACGACCTCATTGGACTCATCACGTTTGGCACCTGGGCCGACAGCATCTGCCCCTTGACGCTCGACTATGAAACGCTCACCGAAGCGTTGTCGCAGGTCCGGCCCGCAACCGAGGCAGAAGGCTCCGGCACCGCAATTGGCGACGCGCTCGCGCTCGCGGTCAGCCGGCTGAATGATCTCGAAGATCGACCCGACCTGTCGACCGACGACATCCGCAGCCGCATCGTCATTCTTCTGACGGACGGAGAAGACACGGCGAGCGAACTGGACCCCCTCGTCGCGGCCGAGATGGCCCGGGCACTGGACATCAAGGTGTACACCATTGGCGTTGGCGTGGCC
>CAZMPA010000100.1:0-3900 GCA_964567915.1 uncultured Isosphaeraceae bacterium
GATGGGTCAGACCGAGTCGGAGTCCGGATCCTGGACCGGGGGAGGTGATCGATTGACACTGTCCTTCGGTGGCGATGCGAAGACCGTCACCTGGACAAGCGGCCGCATCACACTTGAGGGGCCAGACGGCAGAGAACTGACGCTCGTTCGGAAGTAGACGCGGCTGGCGTGTCCAGACGGACACCGCCTGAGACCACCTTTGCCTGCAACAACCAGATGCCCGAACACAGGAGGATCGCGGAACATGCAACATGAACCCACAGGACATACCAGCAGCAGCGAGACTGATCTGGTCCAGAGATTCAGAGTGCCTTGGTGGAGCGATGACCTGCTTGGCAAGTGGATCGGCGTATCGATCTCTTTTCTGAGCGGCATCGTGTCTCGCGCTGCCGCGTGGTGGGGCGGCGGGTGCGTCGAGAGTGTCCTGCCGAAGACCAAGCAGAGGGGGCACAAGGTCCTGCTGATCTTCTTCCTGGCTCAAGGGCTGCTCCTGCCCATCTTTCAAAGCGGGTTCTTGTTCTGGCTGCCCAACCTCCTGATCACGCTGCTTGCCTTTGCGATTGCTCAATTCCTCGCCGACAGGTTCATCGACGCCGGAACTTCACTCTTGTCGACGGGGCACGCGCACGTCAACAGCCGCGTACTCCTAGACATAACGGGGCTTCTCAGCCTGCTCGTTGGTCTCGCCGCAATCGGAGCAGGTGCCTATCTGGCGGTTGTGGACGGCGGACGGCAGATTCTCACGGCAATGATTGTCCTCTCTCTCGGATCAATCTTGCTTCCGCTGGCGGTCTTCGCATTTCAACCCCATCTGGTCGGCGTTCAGACCACTTCGACTTCGTCTGCGGGAGAGGAGGCCATCGGCCTTCTCTCGTTTTTCGTGCGCTCCGGCTTGGCGCTCGCCTCCTTCTGGTATCTGTTCGGCGGGTTCTGGGCAATGGTCGGCATCCTGCTCGCAGTCTGGACTGCGATGGCCTTCGGGCTCCAGACCGCGAGCGTTGTGTTCGGGATCAGCCAGCTTTCGATGCTGGCCGCGGCGGTCATTCCATTGGTTCTCTATCTCCTGTACCTCATTCAGTATCTGGGAATCGACATCCTGCGGGCGTTCCTCGACATTCGGCGCAACGTCGAGATCCTCGCGGAACGCGAAGCCGCTCCACATTGACTTAGACAGGCCCCGGGGCGCGCCCCAACTGCCGAGGCCGGAACGACCGCGGGGCTCATTCACTGGCCCCCCGCTCCGCTACCATGCCCCGTCCTGCCGCAACTGGTGGCGGCGGGGAGTGGAGCGCCATGCCAACCTGCACCATCAACGACGTCGTGTGTGAATTCGAGGACGGGCAGACCATCCTTGAGGTCGCCAGGGCCAACAGTCTGGAGATTCCGCACTACTGCTGGCATCCGGGGCTCTCAGTGGCGGCTTCGTGCCGGATCTGCCTCGCAGAGGTCGCGGCGCCGAACCCACGCAACGACGGCAAGGTTGAGACGATCCCGAAGCTTCTCCCCGCGTGCCAGACGCCTGCGGGCGACGGACAGGTCATCACGACGACAAGCGAGAAGGCCGTCAAGAGCCAGCACTCCGTCATGGAACTGCTGCTCATCAACCACCCCGTCGACTGCCCGGTGTGTGATCAGGCTGGCGAGTGCGGGCTGCAGGACTACGCCTACAAGTACGGCAGCGCCTGCAGCCGATTCGAAGAAGACAAGATCAAGCAGCCCAAGAAGGACATCGGCCCGCACGTCCTGCTCTACAGCGACCGTTGCATCATGTGCACGCGCTGTGTTCGCTTCACGCGCGAGGTCACCGGCACCGGCGAGCTCATGATTGACGGCCGAGGTGCGACCGAGTCAATCGACGTCTTCCCCGGCAAGGCGCTCGACAATCCGCTCAGCGGTTGTGTTGTCGACCTCTGTCCCGTCGGATCACTGCTCGACAAGGATTTCCTGTTTACGCAGCGGGTGTGGTTCCTCAAATCCACGCCGTCCATCGACGGGCTGACCGCTTCGGGCGACAACATTCTGGTCGAGCACAACCAGGGTGAGGTCTACCGTCTCAAGCCCCGCGAAAATATGGATGTCAACCGCTGGTGGATGACCGACGAAGTCCGCTACGGCTGGCACTTCATCACCGACGACGACCGCCTGCGTCTGCCCACCCTCAAGCACGCTGAGCCCTTCGACGACGACACTGCCGACGAGGCCTGGGATGTCGCCGAGGCCGCGGCGCTGGACGGGCTGCAGGACGCCGGCCACATCGCCGCCATCATCAGCCCGATGCTCTCATGCGAAGACGCGTGGCACCTGGGGCAACTCGCCCGCGCCATCGACCCCCACGCCGTGCTGGGCGTCGGCCCGATACCGACCGACGGTGAAGATCAGACCATGCGGGATGGATTCGTTGTTCGCGCCGAAAAAGCGCCAAACGCTCGGGGCGTGCGGCGTGTGCTTGAATCGTTCGGAGGAAACGTCCTCGACGCCGCAGGGATGGAGAACGCCCTGACCGACGATGCCTCGATTGCAGGTGTGCTCGCCACAGGCAACTATCCAAGCAACTGGGTCACGCCCGCGTGCCTCACCGCCATCGACGGCGGGCGGTTTGTGGTGCAGATCGATACGCTTGCCAATCCGCTTACCGAACTTGCTGACGTGGTTCTGCCCAGCGCAACATGGATGGAGAAGTCGGGCACCTTCGAGAATGCCGAGGGGCGACTGCAGTCCTTCCAGCGTGCAGTGATGCCGAAGCACTGGAGCAAGGGGGAGTCGCAGATCGCCATCGACCTGCTCGCGCGGCTGCGGGGCGAATCGCCCGTGGTCTACTGCGACGGGGCGAGCCGCGAGACCATGGCGGATCACGGACTCACTGTCATGACGCAGGACGTGCAGCATCCCCCTGCGGAGGACGTGCAGGCCGAGACGGACATGCACCTGATCGTGCTCTAGAGAGGCGGCGGGGTCAGCACGGGCCCCACGCTGCGACCACGCCGAGCACGCCGACAGTCCACTGGTGCATCTGCGCTTCCTCCCTCTCGATGCGAATTCGTGTGCGCATTGGAGAGGCTGGTCCGCAGGAACGCAAGCGGAGAACATTGTGAATCGTGCGTGGGCAACCCCTTGGGTGGTCCAGGTGCTACGCGTGTCGAAGCGCGGCCATGAGCGCTGGAGGCAGCGCAGCAAGCACGCCGAACAGCATGGCCATGGCGCCGAAGCAGAGAAACTCCGCGGCGGCTTCCGAACCGGGAGGCGAGCCGGCGCATGCGAAGGCGCCGGCCGCCAGCCCGATCAGGCCCACAAGGAGACCGCGGAGCATCAGACGCTCCATGTTCATGCCCCCAGCCCAGACGAATGCAGTGATTGAACCGCCAACCAGGCACGCAGCGAGGAGCGCGGCGGGCTGGCCGGTCATGAGTGTGTCCGCCCAGGCTGCAAGGCCGATGGCCAGATACCACCCAAGCACAGCTGCCCGCCCAATCGAGCCCATCCGGCCTTGGCGAGCCGCCTGAGCCTCCGCTGACGCGGTGGAGGGCGATTCCGGCGGGACGAGGTCGATGTGGGGGACAGCCATATGCCCGGCATCGACCGCCCTGAACTCCAACTTCGGCCCAACCCCAAAATCGCACCCAAAAACGCAGCCCACCAAGTGACCACCGGTCACTTTATCTCCCTGTGCGACAAGAACTTAAACAACCCCCGAAACGCCAAGTCGTTGTCAGACAACAACATAAAGTGTCCGGGGGTTGTTCCAATCGCCCATTTGGCCCCGAAACCCTTCCCCCACAATGACTTATCGCGGGCTGGAAGCCTCCACCAGGCCCCGCGGAAGGCGTTGCCGCCGCCAGCGCCCACAACGACCGCCGGTCACTTTATGTGCCTACGCCACAGGGGGTTATGAAATCCGCCGAC
>CAZMPA010000100.1:3910-8425 GCA_964567915.1 uncultured Isosphaeraceae bacterium
AGTGGTATGTGTTTGTAGGGCTGGTATATAAAGTGAGGGGCGGTCTGTGGGCTCGGCCGGGGCGGGCTCGGGTGAGCTCGGCGACGGTGCCGGCGGGCTTGCCGGTGAGTTGGGCGTACTTGAGGAGGTACTGCACGATGGTCGTCATGACCGTCGCGTGCGACCACGTCAGGGGACTCACGCTGATGGGCGCGCCGGTGTACGGATCGAACTGCTCTGCCAGCACACCCGACTCCAACGCATGCGCCCGCGTCCACTCCAGCCTCGGCACCGCGGCCTCCAACTGCTCGACGGTCGTCGCAGTCGCAATCTCATACTGCGCCAGCCACAAGGTGCAGATGGCCCAGGGGTTGCCCGGAATCCGCTTGGTGTCCCACGACTCAACCTGGTGGTAGTAATCGTTCTCGTACCGGGCCACACCCCCGACTTCCGTCGACACCGTCAAACGATCCCGAATCGTCTGCATGTGCGAAGCAACCTTGGGATCTCTCGCCGGCAGCGCGTCAAACGCGAACAGTCCCCAGGCGCTCGCATCGAGCGTCATGTCGTGCGTGTAACTACCGTCGTCCTGCAACACCACCATGCGGGCAAAGTGCCCCGCCGACTCGCTCCACATGTGCTCGGCCATGGCCTGCCGCATCTGCTCGGCCGCCGCGCGGTAGCGAGCGCTCTCCTCAGCAGCGCCAAAATCGTCTGCAAAGTCCCGGGCCGCCTCAAGCGCCCCGATGCAGGTTGCCACCGTGAACAAGTGCACGCCGTGCCGCTCCTCCCACAAGTCCCAACTCGGAAGCGGCAAGCCGTTGTGATCGCGGAACGACAGGATCCACTCCGCAGGAAGCGTCACAAGGTCACGGTGCATTTCGCGGATGAACTCGACATCACGGAACACCTCGAAGTGCCGCCGCAACGCCCACAGCACAAGGGCCGTCTCATCCTGTTGAATGGGCAGGCTCGTCTTGCCTTCCTTGAGCCACGGGTGCCAACTGCTCGCGAGTGTCCCCGTCGGGTTGTACTTGTGCAGGAAGTATCCCTCGGGCTCAATGACTCGCTGGCAGAACCTGAAGAACCTCCGCGACAACTCGCTGTGCCCCGAGAGGATGAGCGCGTGACTGCACAAGGCGCCGTCCCGCGGCCACATGTACGAATACGTATCGCCCGCGAAGTGCGTGATGTCCGTGTCGTTGGCGGCGATAATCGCGCCGTCGTGGTCAACCTGCGTGCGAAGGATCAATTCACTTCGCACATAGTGGTCCCGTAGCGGCTCAGGAAGCGGCGAGAAATCGAGCGGCTCCTTGCACGCCCAGAGTCTCCAGTACGCCTCGGTCCGACGGATCATGCGATCCGCGGTTCGGTCGAGGACCTTCTGGTTGAGTTCACGCGCCGCCTTGTAGGACTCGCCGGCCGCGATCCAGTACACCAGATGTTCCTCGCCACCAGCCTGCAACTTCAGGTCGAACCCAATCGTCGAATCGACCGAGCCCTGCGAAATGGCGCTGCGAACCAATTGACCGTCCTCGGCGTCCCGCCACGTCCCCTCCGCCTTGCCCAATCGCTTGGTTCCCGTCGCGAAGTGGTCAATTCCACACTTGCGGCTGTCGCAACCGTTCACCAGGAAGTAGGTGCCGTCCTTGTAATGCACAAGCCCCATCGACTTCGGGTCGTAGTTGACAGTGTCGCCCACACGGAAGCCGCCGATCGAAATGTCGTGATGAAAGAACACCCGCACCTCACGCGGCGTTCCCCGCAAATCCCTCACGCGAATGGACCGCAGGTAGACCGGATTGTTGTAGTCGACCGCGTCCTCGCAATGCAATTCCAGCCCGAGCCGGTCGTGCCGGAGCGTCACTTCCGTCACCATCGTGTCTGGCTTGTACCGAAGGTCCCGATGCCACCCATCCTCCTGCACCCACGCAAAGTCTCCGTCGGCCCAGACGCCAAAGTGCTGCACATGGCCGCCGGTGTGATTCGGCATGCCGACATGCGGCCAATACAGATCGCGAATGCGGTATTGCCGATCGAAGGTGACAAGCATGTCGCCATTGCCGACCGGTATGTCGCGTGGCATGTCGGATTCTCCCTCAGCAGAAGTGGCCGAGTTGCTCGAGCAGGACGGCCATGCGAACGGCAACCCCACAGGTCACCTGATCCATGACCAGACTCCGGTCACCATCGGCCGTTTCGTCGTCCAACTCCAGACCTCGGTTGATCGGTCCCGGGTGCATGACGACCGCGTGCTCAGGGAGCATCGCCGCCCGCGCCGCCGTCAACCCGTACATCGCGCGATAATCGCCCGTGACCGCCGCGCCTCGCTCGAACTGCACCCGCAGCATCATGGCCGCGTCCAGATGCGGAATCGCGGCGTCCAGATCGTGACACACGCGAATCTCGCCACGACCCTCCGACTCAAGTCCCTCCGCAAGCCCTTCCAATGAAGCCGGGGCCATCGCGGGCGGGCCGATGAAGACGACGTCACCGCCCAGACAGGTCGCAGCGTACGCCGCAGATCTCGCCACCCTGCTGTGAACAATGTCGCCGGTGATGCCGATCGTCCGGCCGGACAGGTCGGTCGCGCCCAACGCTCTGGTCAGCGACAACATGTCGAGCAGGCCCTGCGTGGGATGCTCACACGTGCCGTCGCCCGCGTTGATCACCGGGCAGTCGACGTGCCGCGCCACCAGATGACCGCCGCCGCTTGCGCTGCATCGCACCACGATCGCGTCCACACCCATGGCCGCCACATTTCTGGCCGTGTCGACCAGCGACTCACCCTTGCTTGTGCTGCTCGTACCGCCAAGCAGATCAACGGTCTGCCCGCCCAGCCTCCTCGCCGCCACCGTGAACGACACCCGGGTGCGAGTCGAGTTTTCCAGAAACAGGTTTGCGATGACTCGCCCGGCAAGTGTGTCAGACGGTGCCTCCTCGCCCTGAACGACGGGGAGCTGCATCGACGCCGACTCCAGCAGCCCGAGCAGCCGCTCACGAGAAACATCCCGAAGCCCGAGGAGATGGCGCGTGCTTGCGTTGGTCATCGTCATCCGGGGCGGCATTCTACCCCCTGGCAATGCCGCCGCCCCCTATTCCTGCGGGACCATCTCCCGAAACCGATCAGCCGAAGTAGGCCAGCATCAGCAGCAGGTCGTCCACGCCCACCTCGCCGTCACCGGTGAGATCGGCCGGGCACCCGCCACACGGGCCCCACTGCGAGAGCAGAATCAGCAGATCGTCCACGCCAACAATGCCGTCGCCGTCAAGATCACCCGGCGTCTCTTCGAACGGATCGATGTTGATCGACACCGCGTCCATGACCACCGGCGGCGACATGCCACGGGCGACGTAGGCGTCCCACGCGATCTGACCGCGGTTGTCGGTCACGTTGGCGTCTCGCAGGAACTCCATCATGTCCCGCGTCGTCGTCTGGAAGTAGAGCGTCGTCACGGCTGTGGCCGCGCCCTCTGGAATGCCGAAGACCGTGTCGGACCAGTGCTGGCCGTCCGCGTAATACGCGCCGACGGGCGCCGCATGAATGGCCTCGAATCCCGCGTTGGTGAAGCCGACCGGGGGAATCCGATTGTCGATCACGTATTCATCGCATAGCACAAGGTGATAGGACTCGCCGGTATCAACGCCGGTCAAGTCTGCGACCGTCTGCGATACACCCAGCCGCGCTTCCCACACCTGCGTACTTGCAGTGTCGAGGGTGGCGGTGAGCCAGTTGTATGAGCCCAACTCTTCGACGACCGCCCCGCCTGCGTCAAGGTACTGCACATTGAGCCACATCCGCCGGCCTTCGGGCATGCCTGTCGGCAGTTTGTGGCCCGACCAGTTCGTGACGCGAATCTCAAGTTGCGGGCCGTTCTGCACCACGTCCATATCACTGGCCGCAGCCAGCAGGTCGGCGGTGCGTTGCATGGATCGATCGACGATCTCGTCGGTCAGTGCGGTGTACTCGGGGTCGTACAGGTCGTGTACCGCCCCGATCACCCACGTGTTCCCGCCTGCAAAACTGTGCACATCCAAGTCATCTCGGGCGCCGATGTCGGGCAGATACCAGAACATGCAGTTCCCGCCGTGGGTCTTTGGCATGTGGCAGTCCTGGCAGGACTTCATCACGCCGTCCGGATGGCCGTCCCCGCCGAAGCGGCCATCGGGGAACGACACGCCATTGGCTGCGAACTCACTATTGAGCCACTCGCTGTCGTCGTGTGTAATGTGCTCATGACAAGGTGTCCCGTAAGCGCTGCCATAATAGCAATATCAACCGTCTCAAAATCCCTTATCTCTCCGACCATTATTATATCCGCGTCCTGGCGAAGGATTGAACGCAGAGATGATGCAAATGTCAGTCCTATATTTTGCTTGATCGTCACCTGGTTTATACCCTTCAGATCATATTCCACAGGGTCTTCTACGGTTACGAGATTCTTATCAGGCGAATCTATATTCTTTAAGAGAGAGTATAGAGACGTCGTCTTTCCGCACCCTGTGGGCCCGCAGACGAGTATCATGCCATGTGGC
>CAZMPA010000101.1:0-8417 GCA_964567915.1 uncultured Isosphaeraceae bacterium
TGCATGACGTCCTCGGGGATGTCCATGTCGAACTTCCGGTTGATTCGGAAGCGGCCGACCTTGCCGAGGCGATAGCGATTCTCGTCGAAGAACTTCTCTTTGAAGAGCGACTTCGCCTTGTCACGCTGGGGCGGGTTGCCCGGGCGCAGGCGGCTGTAGATACGGAGGAGCGCGGCCTCGTGCTCGGTGGCATCTGCCATGAAGTCAAGACGCTCCATCGCGAGCGTGTTGAGGATGAGCGGGTCGCTTGGGTCCTTGACGACGCCGATCTTCTTGATGTTCGAGGCCTGCAGGGCTTCGAGGGCATCACCGATCGGGGCGCCAACGCGGCAGAGTTCTTCGCCTTCCTCGGTGATGATGGTCTCGGCCGAGTAATGCTCGGGCTCGAGCTTGGCGATGGGGCACTGGACCACGTCATAGAAGGTCTCGAGGATCTTCTCGGTGCTGCTCAGCGACTCGTCGAGGGCGCGGAGGAAAACCGTCGCGGCGATCTTCGGCGACTGGTCGATCTTCATCGCCAGCACGTCCTTCTTGGTCACCTCAAGCTCGATCCACGAGCCACGCTCGGGGATGATGCGGGCGGAGTGCAGCGGGCGGTCGCCAAGGTCCTGCGTGATGCCGAAGTCGACACCGGGCGACCTGTGGAGTTGGCTGACAATGCACCGCTCGGCACCGTTGACGATGAATTCGCCACCGCCGAGCATGATCGGAATCTCACCGAGGTAGATCTCTTCCTGGGGGATGTCCGACACGCCTTCGCGCACGAACCGGACGCCAATGCGGAACGGGCGGCCGTACGTCAGCCGTAGTTCCTTGCATTCGTCCGGCGTGTAGCGTGGTTTGTCGAGTTTGTAGTAGAGGTACTCAAGCCGCATCGTGCCGTCGTACGACTCGATGGGGAATACTTCCTTGAGAAGGCTCTCAAGCCCGATGGTTGGATCACGCTTGAGGTGATCCTTGTCGAGTTGAATAAACCGTTCATACGCGGTCTGCTGGACTTCCGTCAAAGCCGGGACAGGAATGGCGTCGCCACGCTTTGAGAAATTGCGCACCGTCATCGAAGTCATGCGTTCACCTCTGGAGAGTGAAGGGAACCTGTTTTTCCATCAACGAGGCACTGAAAGACCCGTGGACCGCGGCCGTCCTGCCGATGAAAAAACGATGTAATGTTGATCAAACTGCCTCCGCCGAGCCCGGCAGTGTAGGGGAAGGCCCAAAAAACCGCAACCGATTCTCGCAAGCAAAAGGTGTTCCGGAACCGAGTGGGACCGATTGTCAGCGGCCAGTTGTGCCGGAATTCTGCGCAATTCCTTCGTTGGTGGTTGTTTACGGTGGAGTGCGGGCGAGGGGGGAGGCTGTCCGGACGCATGAGTCCAGCGGTGGAACTCGACGTGTGGCGTCCGATAACAGCACTGGCCTGGTGGGATGTCGTCTCTCGCCCGCTATTCTCGGACGCCGATCGGCCCCGGCTGGCCTGAGATGCAACAAGCGGGTCCCTGATACAGGAACCCGCTTGCGTGTGCTTTGCTGGATGCCGCCTCAGGCGGCCCGCATCACTTGACGTTGACCGAAGCGCCGGCCTCTTCGAGCTTGCCCTTGAGGTCGTTGGCCTCGTCCTGGGAGACCTTCTCCTTGACGGCCTTGGGGGCGCCGTCGACGAGCTCCTTGGCTTCCTTGAGGCCAAGGCCGGTCGCCTCGCGGACGGCCTTGATGACGGCAATCTTCTTGTCGCCTGCGGCTTCGAGGATGACGTCGAACTCGGTCTGCTCGTCGCCACCGCCCTCGTCGCCACCACCAGCTGGGCCCGCCATCATGACGGCGCCGCCTGCGGCGGGCTCGATGCCGTAGGCATCCTTCATGTAGTCAGCCAGGTCAACAGCTTCCTTGAGCGTAAGACCGGCGATCTCGTCGCCCATCTTGGTGACCTTGGCATCGAATTCTTTGACTGCTGCTTCTTCGGACATTGGGTTGAACTCCAAAACTCAGTGCTGCGATCGAGAGGAGCCGCCGTGCGGCTTTTAACCCCGAAGGGCCAGTCAATCGCGGTTGTGTAGTGAAATGAATTCGGCTCTTCAGCCGACCTTGGCAATCTCCTCGCCGTTTTCGCGCCGCTCCTGTATCTCCTTGACAATGCCAAGAAGATTGGCCCCCGGGCTCTTGGCCCCGCCCAGCACGTTGCCGGCAGGAGACAGCACAAGTTGGACAACCGTGGCCTGAGCCTCGTCCCGGGTGGGGAACGTGCTCAGTTTCTTCACGCCGTCGTGGCCGTGGAAGAATTCGCCGTCCAGGCACGCGGCCTTGAGATCCAACTTGTCGATCTTCTTCGCCCAGTCGACCATCGCTCGTGCGACCTCGACGACCGAGTCGGCGCCGTAGCACATGGCCGAAGGGCCGTCGAGGCCTGCGGTCAAAGCTTCCAGCGGTGTTTCCTTGAAGGCATCGCGGGCCAGCGTGTTTCGCACGACCGTAATCTTGATGCCGGAGGCATGCAGGCCTTGGCGAAGCGCGTTGTTCTCGTTGGCCTCGATGCCGCGGATGTCCACAAGCAGGGCGTTGTTGACATCTTCGAAGCGGCGGCGGTAATCGGCCACCATCATGCTCTTGATTGGCTTGCTCATGAGACGCTCACCTCCACGCCGGGCGTCATCGTGCCTGAGATCACGCACTTCTTCATGTAGTGCCCCTTGACCGCGGCGGGCCGGAGCTTGTCAATCGTGTCGAGGAAGAACTGGAGATTCTCGGTGAGGTCGGCCTCAGAGAAACTCAGGCGCCCGATCACGATGTGCAGGTTGCCACCATCGTCGTTGCGATACTCGCTCTTGCCAGCGGCGAACTCCTCGACCGCAGTGATCGGGTCAGGCGTCACGGTGCCGGCCTTCGGCGAGGGCATCAGGCCCTTCGGGCCGAGCACTTTGCCCAGTTGTCCGACCACTCGCATCATGTCAGGCGAAGCAATGGCGACGTCGAAGTCGAACCAGCCACCCTTGATTTTGTCAGCCAATTCGTCGCTGCCGGCCTCCACGGCTCCAGCAGCTTTGGCATCGTCGACCTTGTCTGCTCCGCAGAAGCAGATGACACGGGCGGTCTTGCCGCTGCCCTTGGGCATTGACAAGGCGCCGCGAAGCTGCTGATCGGCCTGCCGTGGATCGATGCCCAGATGCAGGCAGCACTCGACGGTCTGGTCGAACTTTGCGGGCTTGAATGACTTGAGGATTTGGATCGCCTCGGCCGCCGGGTGGGCTCCGAGGGCGTCTATCGCGATCTTGCGGTTGGCATTGGTCCGTCCCGAGCGAGTGCGGCGTCGTCTGCGAGCCAGGCGGGCTTTCCAGGCAGTTCGCTCTTCTGAGACGGGAGCGGCTTCCTCGACTGTCGGAGCCTCGGGCTGCGCGACGGCTTCTTCGTTTGCCTCCGGCTTGGGGGTCGTTTCTTCGCTCACGCGTCACCTCCTTCGACGGTGATGCCCATCGATCGGGCGGTGCCCTCAATCATCAACATGGCTGACTCGACGGTCGCTGCGTTGAGATCGGCGAGCTTTTCCTCGGCGATCGCGCGGACCTGATCCTTGGTCACCGAGGCGATGGGATCCTGAGGTGTGCCCGCACCCTTGTCGATACCGGCCGCGTCTTTGAGAAGCGCGGAGGCGGGCGAACTCTTGAGTTCAAAGTCGAACGAGCGGTCGTGATACACCGAGATCAGGCACGTCACGGCCTTGCCGTTGAGCTCCTTGGTCCGCTCGTTGAAACTCTGAATGAACTGGCCCGGGTTGATGCCGTTGGCACCGAGGGCGGGGCCCAGCGGGGGTGCTGGGGTCGCCTGACCACCGGGCGCGACGATCTTGAACTGCTTTTCAAGCTTCTTGGCCATGAAATCCTCCTGCCTCCCACCTCATCCGGAACCGGTTTGCCTGGCCTGGCTGCCGCGGACGAAGTGGTGTACGGCGTTGAATGTCGAGCCGGGAATCCTACCAAAAACGCCACTCCCCGCCAACCCCAGCCCAGACCACGACCGCCGGTCACTTTATCCCCTTTGTTTTCAACTACTTACGTGAGACCAAGTTCCGTAAGTGACTGCGAGACAACAGGATAAAGTGACCGGCGGTCACTTCGCATGTGGGGGTTGAAAAGGGGCTTCTCGCCGTGCCCTGCCTCGGGGGCGGTGGCGTAAGGGCCTGTGGGGACAAGGGTTGGGAAGTTATGGTGGCGGCCATGCAACCCCCGGACACTTTATCTGCTTGTGTGACAAGGGCTTGCAAAACGTGGGTTTTGCAAGGTGCTGTGGGGCAAGGAGATAAAGTGACCGGCGGTCAGTGGGTGGCCAGGGCGAGGAAGGCGTCGATGCCGACCTGAATGGCGTCGTCGTTGAAGTCGAAGCGTGGGTGGTGCAGGCTGGGCATGGTGTCCTGACCCTCCGGCAGGAGGCCGAGGGCGAAAAAGCACGCCGGGATGGCCTGTCCGTAGAACGAGAAATCCTCGCCGCCCATCACCGGGGCCATCGTCTGGACCTGCTCGCGGCCGAACGTCGCCGCTGCGACTGCGTCCCAATGCGCGTAGGCGTCCTCGTCGTTCCGCGTGACGGGATATCCGTCCTTCCAGTCGATGCGGGCCTTGCAGCCGTGGGCCGCCGTGACCTCCCGCAGGACACGCTCGAACCGCTCGTGCAGAACGGCTCCGGCCTCTTCCTCGAGGAAGCGAGTCGTTCCCTGTAGAAACACGGATTCCGGAATGATGTTGTGCGTTGTGCCGCCCTCCACGCGGGTGATGGACAGCACGCCTCCCTGCACCGGGTCGACGCCTCGGGACACCACGTGCTGAGCCGACTGAATGACCGCGGCGGTTGCAGCAATCGGATCAATGCACAGGTGTGGCATTGCGGCGTGGCCACCTCGGCCGGTGATCGTCGCCTCGAAGCCGTCGGCGCAGGCGAGGATTGGCCCTGGCCGTGACGCGAGCGTTCCGACAGGCAGGCTCGGCCAGCCATGCAGCCCGAAGATTCGGCTCACAGGCGGGCCGAGTACTGAGCCGTCAAGGCAGCCATCTTCGAGCATCCGCTTGCCGCCTGCGCCGCCTTCCTCTGCGGGCTGGAAGACAAGCGTGATGCTTCGTGGCAGCGTGCCGGCCTTCGACCGCTCGGCCAGCGCGCGGGCGGTACCAATGAGGATGGTCGTATGTCCATCGTGGCCGCAGGCATGCATGCAGCCCTCTGTGCTGGAGGCGTACGCAAGCCCGGTCTCTTCAAGAATGGGCAGCGCGTCCATGTCGGCTCGAAGTGCGATCGGGTCTCCGTCGCCGCCTGGAATGTGCCCCAGTACGCCGGTTCCACCGGCAAGGCCGGCCTTGAATGCCACGCCGGCATCGGCGAGCTCACGCTGCACGACCTCACTGGTGCGATGTTCTTCGTATCCCAATTCGGGATGCTGGTGCAGATCATGGCGGATGTCTATGAGCGCAGTCGGCACGGCGAAACCCCTTGCGTTGATGTCGCGGGATGATAGATCGGACGGCGAGCCGCCCGAAACAGGGACGCAGACGAGGTCACTTTCGCAGCGCGTGCCACCCGCGAGCCACCCGACCACGGTTGACGCGCTCGAAGGCGCCTGCATCATGTCGAATCAGGCGGACGAGTTGTGACATGGACACCTGCAGCGTCCCGGCGGCGCCGCCCCCGTCCCAGGCGCGTGCCTCTACGACGTCCATGGCCGCTGCGCGCAGCGGCGGGGAATCCGCGTGTGTAGGGCTGACCGACATCTTGTTGCCCTGGCGGCGCGACTCCCACAACGCACTCGGGCGGTACCGGTTCGTGTCGATTCGCCGCCGGACGCGGCGAGCGAGTTTGAGCCGAAGCCGCTTCCAGGCGACGCGGCGATTGTCCTGTTGACTCCGCCGCTCCGCAGCGACGACCTCTACGCCCGTCGGTTTGTGCCGCAGGTGCACCGCTGAGTCACGGCGGTTTCGATGCTGGCCTCCGGGTCCGCGTTGCCGGCCAAACGTCTCTTCGGATTCTTTGCGAAGCGCGTCGTCATCCAGGCACGAGGGGTGCGTTCCAGTGACGATGATGGGTGCAGCAGGGGCCACTGGGGGATCGGTCATGCTGCGTCTCCAATGGCGGCTCTCGGGATCGCCTGCAGATCCAGCCCCGCCTCTTTGCCCTCGGCCAGCATGATGGCGCCGAGGCCGGCGATCATCGCGGCATTGTCGACGCAATACTTCATGGGCGGAACGCGAAGTGGGATGTCCCTCGCGTCTGCAATGGCCTGAAGGCGTGTTCGCAGCAGGGAGTTCGCAAGCACACCACCGCCTCCACACAGGCTCTTGGCGTCGCACTGGTCCAGTGCGCGTTCAACGCCTCGCGTCAGGGCTTCAACGGCGCAGCGCTGAAAGCTGGCCGCCAGATCAGCCCGCCGCGACGCGCTGCAGTCTGCGATGCTCCGCGGAAACACGCTGTCGCGTCCTCGGCCGACTGGCGTGCCGCGAACCGCGTACAAGAGTGCACTCAACACCCCACCGAACGAAAAGTAGAGGCTGCCGGCGCCGAGGCGGGAGATTGGAAGATCGATCGCCCGGTCGTCGCCTTGCTCAGCGAGTTCCTGAATGGCCGGTCCCCCGGGATAGCCGGCCTCCAGCATGGTGGCGGCCTTGTCAAACGCTTCGCCCACCGCGTCGTCGATTGTGCCGCCCAGCAACCTCGCTTTGAGCGGGCTGGTCTGGTGGTACAGCGCGGTGTGGCCTCCCGACGCGAGTATCGAGACCGCTGGAAACGCGATGTCTGCATCGTCCAGTGCGGGTGCGTGCAGGTGGGCAAGCAAGTGGTGGACACCGACGAGCGGAACACCCAGACTCCATGCCATCGCTTTGGCGGCGCTGACGCCAACCAGGAGCGAGCCAATCAGACCGGGGGCGTGGCCCACCGCAACGGCGTCGATGTCCGCGAGTGAGACACCCGCGCGGCGAATGGCCTCCTCGATCACTGGCGTCAATCTCTGAAGATGCGCGCGACTGGCGATCTCCGGAACGACGCCTGCATACAGCTCATGCAGGTCGTGCTGCGTGGCGATCACGCTCGATCGCACGCGGTTCGTCCCGTCCGTGACGGCCGCAGCCGACTCGTCGCAGCTCGTCTCAATCCCGAGGATCAGCGGCATTGGCGGGTCACTCAGCCCTTATCTGTCTCCGCCGACTCGGACGCATCATCCGCTTCGACGGGGACCAGTTCCACAGCGTCGAGACTCGCGCGGATGTTCTCTCCGTCGGCGACCCGCCAGGTTCCAAGCACATGGCCATCCTTGTCCCGAATCACGATCTCCGCTCCAGCGACATCGACGTCCTCAGCCAAGCCAACCAGTCCCCGGTCGATGGTTCGTTCGCTTCCCTGCAGTCGAATGATCTCATCCTGAAGCTCGATGAGGTGCTTGGCGATCGCCTCACGCTGGTCGAGTGCCGCATCCAACTCAGCCTGCAGTGGTGGGTAGGCGGGGTCTTCGTCCGATTCCAACACTGGCCACTTGCCTTCGGCGTGGTGGTAACGCAGGAGCGCCACGGCCTCTGCCAGCGCGGCGTCGCCGAATGTTTCTCGAATCCACTGGTCGTCAAGTGTCTCGGGAATCTCCGGTTCATCGTCGGTGATGGCGTCCCAGGTCCATCGGTCGGTCAGCCGGGCGAATCTGGCGTCGAAGTCTTCGGGCACGACGCAGCCCGGGGAGGGATCGACGCCCCACGCGGCGTCCGGGTCACCCTTACGCCGATGCAGATTGCGGCCGCTGGGCAGGTAGTAGTAGGCGGTCGTGAACTTCAGCATCCCATGGTCACCTTCCAGCGGGCGCACTTCCTGAACGGACCCCTTTCCGAACGAGCGTTCGCCAACGATCAGTGCCCGATCATTGTCGCCGAGCGCGCCGGCCACGCGCCGAGGCAGACTGCTCGTCGATGAGCACGGTCACGGGGATGTCTTCAAGCGCGTGTCCGCGTCGTGCCGGGTAGGTCCGGCGTTCGTCGGAGCGATCGTCCCGCTCGGGCGCGATGCTCACAATGTCGCCCTCTGCGAGGAAAAGCTCCGCCATCTCCACTGCGGCCGGAAGCGTGCCGCCGGGGTTGCCCCGAAGATCCAGCACGAGGCCGTGGAGCCGCCCTTCACCCTTGAGGGGCGCGAGGGCCCCGATGAGTTGGGGCACCGTGTCTCCTGTGAATTGGTCTACACGCACGTAGGCAATGCCCTTGTCTTCGTCGACAAGGAATCGCCACTGGCGGTCTCGCCGCATCAGACCCGACACGGTCGGCGCCGCAATCGGCCGCCGAGTGACTTCGAGCGTCTCCTCGGTGTCGTCGGTGTGGCGGACTGTTACGTCAACGGTCGTCCCCGGAGGCCCCAGAAGGTGGTCGATGCAATCCTGTACAGGCTGGTCGAGTGTGTCGAAGTCGTCAATC
>CAZMPA010000102.1:0-8396 GCA_964567915.1 uncultured Isosphaeraceae bacterium
TCTCGGGCGGGTGCGACGGTACACCCGCCCGGGCCTGGCGCCACGGCGGCTGATCGGGCCGCCCTCCATCGCCGTCTCGCTGAAGCGCTGCACGCGCATTGAGACCATGCGCGGGAAGGCCCCGACATTCCTGAGCCGCACACGACGGCTGCCGAGATCGAGACCACTGCGTAGCAGCAAGGTCCCCTCCCCCGCGGACAGCGATCGTGCCCTACCGCCTGATCTCGAACCCGCTGTCCGGAAGCGGCGCGTGGCTCACCGCAACATCTTTCCGGCTGGACACATGACCGGGCAAGGCATCTTCAACTGCGACGAGAAACGCGTCGATCTCGGGCGGATCCCCCGACACTTCGCAGCGCACCGTTCCGTCAGGTTCATTACGCACCCAGCCACGGACGGCGAATCGCTCCGCCACATTCGAGGTCGTCCACCTGAAACCAACGCCCTGCACACGCCCACGGAAGATCACCGCCCGGTGGCAACTCCTCATTCGAGCGACGCCATGACCTCGTCCGGAATGTCGGCATTGCTGTAGACCTTCTGGACGTCGTCGCACTCCTCAATCACGTCAATGAGCTTCATCACTTTGCCGGCGAGGTCCGCGTCACACGCGACGGTCGTGTCTGGGATCATTGTGACCTCCGCACTGGCGGTTTCTATCTCCGCCGCGTCGATCGCGTCCTTGACGGCGATGAACGACGCCACATCGGTGGTCACTTCAAATCCGCCGTCCTGCTCAACAATGTCTTCGGCGCCGGCTTCCAGCGCAATATCCATGAGCTGCTCTTCGGTGGTGTGGACAGCCTCGATCAGGATCACGCCCTTTGTGTGGAATCCGAACGACACGGCTCCAGTCTTGGCCAGGTTTCCGCCGTGCTTCTCAAATGCGTGCCGTACAATCGGAGCCGTTCGCTGCACGTTTTCGGTCAGGCAGTCGACGATGATGGCGACACCGCCTGCACCATAACCCTCGTACCGAACATCCTGAAACTGAGCGCCGTCCTGCCCCTCACCACTCGCCTTGTCGATGGCCTTCTTGATGGTGTCTTTGGGCATGTTGACGCTCTTTGCGTCCTCAATGGAGTAACGGAGCTTGAGGTTCGTTTCAGGGTCCGCGCCGCCTTGCTTGACGGCGGCCATGATCGCGCGGCTTGCCTTGCTCCAGGCCTTGCCCTTGACGGCATCCTGGCGGGCCTTGCGATGCTTGATATTGGCCCATTTGCTGTGACCGGCCATCCTGTCACCTCCTACGTCAACTCAGTGGCCTGAACTGGCTTCGGCTTCACTTGCCTCAAGGCGGGATCGAAGCTGGTCCGCGACACCTGCGAACTCAAGATCATACAGATCGGCCGATGGCACAAGGCGGATGCCCCAGTCGCCAGATTGCACAACGTCCCACACGCGAATCTTCTCAGCCTTGAACCCGGGATGCTCAAGGAGTGAAAGCGCATGTCGCCACGTCCGCCGGGCCGCGTCGGCGTGACCGGCCTCTGCCTCGGCGTCGCCGAGATGCTGGAGGATGATGGGGTCGCCCTGATCGGTCCGCCTGGCGGCCTCGCGAAGGAGTTCCAGGGCGCCCCGCCCGTACATGCCGCTCTCGATCCGCTTCTGGCGAAGTCGAAGAACACCCAGGCTGTCGAGGGTGGCGGGGTCCTCCGGCGAATTTGCCGCGGCTTGCTCGATCAGCTTGGCGGCACGGTCGGCATCGCCGCCGCCCTCCAATAACATGTATCCGAGGTTGTTCGCCGCCATGGCAGGCGCATCGTCGATCGCCACAGCCTCCTCCAAGAGCCCGATAGCCCCGGCCTCGTTTCCCAGGCTTGCATGCACGATGGAGGCATTGAGAATCATCTCGGCTGGCGTCAGTTGCTCCCGAAAGTTGAGCCGAAGCCGCAAGTCGTCCTGCGGGAGCAAGCGTATCAATTGGAGTGTGCGATCTGCATTTCGATCCTGCGCATCCAGGGCTACGCACGTCGATGTGAACCGGCCCACATCGCCCCGGTTCTGAAGTTTGCCACTCAGCAATCGGCACTCTGCCGCCTGCCGTGCTTCCTCTCGGCCTCCCTCGATGGCCAATCGCTGCAACAGCCACGCCCAACGGTTCCTCGCTTGACCATCGCCCGGATCTGCGGCGGCCATTCGCATCAGACGACGGTGCGCGTCGGTGCGCAGCATTGCTGCGAATTCATCTTGCTCGATGAGGGGAAGCCGTTCCGCAAGCGCCAGATCCCACCGAAGGCGCTCATGAGGTGCCTCATCGCGCAGACCAACGGCGTCGCGACGCAAGATCAACTTCAACGCCTCACGATCTCTCCCTGCAAGCAGCGCCGCCTCGGCCGCAACCGCAAGCGCATCTATGTCGTCGGGAACCAACTCAAGCCGTTGCAGCCATGCGCGTCGCTCCAAGGCCACGTCGCCCGCATCTCTCGCTACTCTGGCAAGACCTATCCACGCTGCTTCGTTCGTCGGATCGGCCTCAACCGACTCTACGTACCGCTCGTAGCTCTCCTGTAAGTCGCCGTGGAGATGGGCCTCGCGGCCGGCAACCAAGAGGTACACGCTCTGCGCATGCGCCGCCGACCCCCAAGGCACGCCAGTTGGCGGCGGATCCTGGACATAACCCATCCCGTCCAGAAGCGCAGCGGCATCAATATCTGGACGAGCTGCTTCCGCACCGATCAACACCGGAATCAGAAGCAGCAGAGTCGACATCACTTCCTGGTCTTCTTCCTCGTGGACGACTTCTTAGTCGTCTTCTTCCTGGAAGCAGACTTCTTGACTGTCGCCTTCCTCGCCGACGCCTTCTTGGTGACCTTCTTCTTGGTCACTTTCTTCTTGGCCGGGGTCTTCTTTGTGGTTCTCTTCTTCGCCGGCGCCTTCTTGCTGGTCTTCTTCGTGGTCTTCTTCGTCGTCTTCTTCGTCGTCTTCTTCGTCGTCGGCGCCTTCTTGCCGGTCTTCTTCTTGGCTACCGCCTTCTTAGCGACCTTCTTCTTGGGGGGCGCCTTCGCCGCCTCGGCCTCCGCTCGCTCCGCCGCAGCACGCCTCGCTGCTGCACGCTCCGCCGCCTCAACTCGCTTGGCATGAGCGATCTTCTGCGCCTTGGACCGCTGTGCTATCGCAGCGTCACGAACTTTCTTGAGCTGCCGATCTCGAGCTTGCTTGTCCTTCGCCCGCTTCTTGGCAACCCGATCACTCTGCCCGTTCACCCATGCCTGAAGTGTTGCATGCACCTGCCAGGCGTCATCTGCCTTGATCTGCCGGCACACCCACGCGGCGATATCGCCTGTTGGGGCGTCCTCGTCGACGCAGCCCGCATTCCCAAGCATCCAGCACAACTGGTCGTCCACGGGAACTCCGCCAACCTCGCCACACAGGAGCAGCCATCGGGTCGCGACAAAGTGCGTCATGCCGTCGAGGCTCTCGATTGCATCCCGAAGGTCCCGCTTCCCGAGGTCCAGTTCCGGCGCCATCGTCACGTCGTGATGCCGCTGATAGAGATGGTTGAGCATCGCCTTGATTCGGGCGCCGCGGTCCTCGGCGAGTGCGGACTTGTCACCACACATTTCCGCGATCTCGGCAGGCGTGGACACACGAATCTCATGCCAGTCAATCTTGGCGTCGCACAGTCGGCTCCATGCCTCGTCTGCCGCAGCGGTTGTGGACTCGCAGAGCAACTGGGAGTACACCAACACATCGACCGGGTCGGCCATTTCAAGCGGCGCCGATTGCTTCTTCAGCTTCTTGATCTGAGCCGAGAACTTCGACGCGTATTCCTTGGAGTTCTTCACGTGGATTGTTCCTCATCTTCGCGGGGCGTGTCCTCACGCTCCACCGCCTCACGAATGGCCCCGAGCACGCGGGCCTCCTTCTTGATCGTTTCATCGAGCAGGAACCGCAATCGGGGAACTCGGCGCATCCGCACCTCGTCACCGACCTTCCGCCCGATCCACCCCGCTGCGGCGTTCAGGCCATGAAGCGACGCCTTGGCGTGGGTTGCGGGCAACACCGAACACCACACTCGGGCTTGGCTCGAGTCGGGGCTGACCGATACACGGGTTACCGAGACCAAGCCGCGCACACGAGGATCGCCCAGGCCCTTGGAAAGGACCTTCTGAACGGCGCGTTGCACGACGGCGTCGATCTGTTCCTGGTGCCGCGTCATGGGCCTTGCTCCAACCGGGTCAGGAACCCGGGCGGACTTCCTGCGTCACATAACACTCCAACACATCACCGGGCTTGATGTCATCGTAACCGTCGATGAGCATGCCGCACTCCTGGCCGGACTTGACTTCCTTGGCGTCGTCCTTGAATCGCTTGAGCTGAGAGAGTTTGCGATCGTTTTCGATGACGATGTCATCCCGCGTCACACGAATGAGCGCGTTCCGCTGAATGGTCCCGGACGTGACGTAGCAACCGGCGACCATACCCACCTTGGTGATGCGGAATACTTCGCGAACCTCTGCGTGACCGAGGATGTCGATGCGATGCTCAGGATCGAGCATGCCGAGAATGGCCTTCTCGATGTCGTCCGTAATGTCGTAGATGACGTCGTAGTACCGAATGTCGACGCCCGAATCTTCTGCGGACCGCCGCACTTTGCCGGGGGCCGTGACATTGAAGCCGATCACAATCGCGCCGGCCGCCTCGGCCAATTTGATATCCGATTCACTGATGCCACCAACCGCCGCATGTTTCACGGACACGCGGACTTCGTCGGTCGTCATCTTGCCAAGCGACGCCGTGATGGTCTCCACCGATCCCTGCACGTCCGCCTTCAGGATGACCGGCAGCTCCTTCTTGCCAGCTTCAGTCATGTGCTCAAGGATGTTGTCAAGGGTGACACGTTCGCGGGTCAGGGACCGCTCACGCTCGGCTGCTACGCGCTCCTTCGCAGCAGCCTCAGCCTCGCGGAGGTTCTTGACGACGAAGACTCGGTCACCCGCATCCGGCACTTCACCGAGGCCGGATATCGCGACAGGGTGCGAAGGCAACGCCTCTGCGACTCGGGCTCCCTTGTCGTCGACGATGTCCCGGACCCGGCCGTATCCACGACCGGCCACCAGGTAATCGCCTTTCTTCAGCTTGCCCTGCTGCACCAGAATGCTCGCGACCGATCCTCGCCCCTCCTCCAATTGCGCTTCAAGCACGGTGCCCTCGGCTGGGCCATCAAAGTCCGCCGTCAGCTCGAGGAGTTGAGCCTGGAGGTCGAGAATCTCAAGAAGGTCCTGAATCCCTTCGCCCTTGATCGCCGCGGTGCGGACCACTTCGATGTCGCCGCCCCACTCAACCGGATTCAATTCATGTTCGGCGAGTTGGCCCAGAATCCGCTGGATGTTTGCATCAGTGGCCTCCGGCTTGTCAATCTTGTTCAAGGCAATGACGATGGGAACGCCCGCCGCCTTGGCGTGATTGATCGACTCGACTGTCTGGGGCATCACGCCGTCGTCCGCGGCGATCACCAATACGACCATGTCCGTAACCTTGGCGCCCCGCGCACGCATCTCTGTGAAGGCCTCGTGGCCGGGCGTGTCAATAAACGTCACCACGTGATCGTCATCGCCGACAGTCACAGGCACACGGAACGCACTGGTCGCCTGCGTGATTCCACCGGCTTCACCGTCAGCGACCTTGGCATTGCGAATGCTGTCAAGCAACGACGTCTTGCCGTGATCGACATGCCCGAGAATCGTGACAACCGGCGAACATGGCCGTTCGTCCTTCATCTTCCGATCTGTAAACGAATCGGCGATCTGTTCTTCCGCCGACTTTGATTCAACTACCTCAAGCTCAACCCCAAAGGAAAGCATGCACTCAACCGCCACATCAGCGTCCAATGTGGAATTGATGGTGACTTCATGCCCTTCGCCCATAAGGAACCGAAGGATGTCTCGCGTCTTCACGCCGCTGGCTGAGCTCAGGTCCTTGATCGCCAAAGGCTCCGCCAATGAAATGGCGCCGCCCTGATCCACCGCAGACTTGGCGCGGGCACCGGTCGGGCCGGCGGCCTTCTTCGTGCTGTCCCGACGAACGGAACGGAAGTATCCACCGCTACGGGAGAGCCGCTGCTCACGCTCGCGAAGATCCTGCTCACGCCAGTTCGGCTGACTACTGGTACCGCCCTGCTGCTGCCTGCTACCTTGGCCCTCTTGTCGACTATCAGCGCCGCCGCTCCGACGCTTGTTGCGTCGCGACGTGCGGCTTCGGCCGGGCGCATCGGGCATCGGGGGGCCACCAAATCCCGGCCCGCCCGGACCGCCCGGTCCACCTGGGCCACCGCCGCCACGCGGGGGTCCCTTCGGCCTCGGCGCCCGGACCTGTTCGGGCTGTTCAACACGGATAACCTTCGGTCCCGCAAGCGTGGTCTTCTTCGGCTCATCGAGCTTGCGACCAAGTTGCTCCACTTTCTCGGGACGGACTGGTAGATTCGGTACAGCCTTCGTGCCGCCACCTGCCGCTGGTTCGTCCGGGGGCGTGGTCTTGCTCGGCGGCTCAATCACACCGGTGCCGCGAGTCGCCGACGGCGGCGGAACGGGCGCTGCCGGGGCCGGCGGCTGATCGGGCTCGGGTTCGGCAGGCGGAGCGGGCGGCGCCGCAATCGGGTCCGACGCCTTTCGAGTGCCCTTCTTCTTCGCCTTCGCGCGGGCCTGCTTGACGTCTACAGGGGCGGCCGTCTGCACGGCGGTGCCGCCGCTACTTGCGTCGCTGAACCACTCACGAATCGTGGCGGCCAAGCCGACCGAAATCGCAGACATGTGGTTGGTGATGTTGGGCACGCCCTCTTCGGAACACTTGGCGACGACGTCTTTCGACGTCACGCCGAGCTCCTTGGCGATCTGATGTACCCGTTTTGTCGTGCTCTTCTTGGCCACTTGCTGCTCCTGCGCCGCTGACTGCTCTCGCAATCAGCTCTGCGCACCCTCCCCGTCATCTTGACTCGTACCACCACCGTCGAGGATTGATGCGGCCGCTGCTTCTGCCTCGACCTCCTCGTCGCCACCGGCTTCTGCGGCCTCCGCAGGCGGCGTCGCCGGCCCTTCTCCGAGAATCGACGCTGCCGCCGATTCGCCTTCTTCGCCCGCAACAGCGATGGCGGCCTCCTCGGCCTCAGTCTTGCGACGCTCTTCCTCTTCCTTCTCCCGCTCCTGCTGCTCCTGCACCTCGCGTGCCTTGGCTGCGCATTGCTCGAGCAGGGTCGCTGCGAGTTCTTCGGACATCGCCACGTCGTTGACCAGCGTTTCGACACCGACCTCCTCAACGTCAAACACGCTGATCATGCCAAGCGCACCCATTCGGTCCAGCATGGCGTCGTCGATGCCTTCTATGGGCTTGACTGTTGCCTCCAGTGTCTCGAGCCCTCGGGCGAATTCCTCTGGAGTAAGAATGTCGATGTCCCAGCCAGTCAGCCTCGCCGCGAGCCGGACGTTCTGGCCGCGACGGCCGATGGCCAGCGACAACTGATCCTCACGTACGATGATGGTCGCGCGGCCGAGCTCGAAGCACAAACTGACTTCGTTGACTTCGGCGGGCTTGAGTGCGTTTCCGATGAGCACCTGGCTGGACTCGTTCCAGCGAACGATGTCGATCTTCTCGCCGCCAAGTTCATCAACGATGTTGCGAATGCGGCTTCCCCGCACGCCCACGCACGCGCCGACGGCATCGACCTTCGAGTCGATCGAGGCCACGGCGACCTTTGTCCGGAAGCCGGCCTCGCGAGCCATCGCCTTGAGTTCAATCACGTGCTCGGCGACTTCGGGCACTTCAGCCTCGAAGAGCCGGCGGATGTAGTCCTCGTGGCTGCGGGACAGCACAATCTTGACCCGATTGCCGTCCTCCCGGACGTCACGGATCACGCAACGGACACGATCGCCCTGATGGAATTGCTCTCCCGGAATCTGCTCGCCCCGCGGCATGAACCCTTCCGCCCGGTCGACCTGCACAACGAGCGCGCCGCCTTCGTAGCGGTGGGCGGTGCCCGTTACGATCTCGCCTATTCGCTTGCCGAACTCGTCCAGAATGCTCGCGCGTTCGTTGTCGCGGAATCGCTGGATCATTACCTGCTTGGCGGTTTGTGCCGGAATGCGACCGAGGGCTTCAAGCGGAATGACCTCGGCCGAACCGTCTTCATGCAATTGCCAGAGTGTGATCTCGCCGCTGACGGGGTCAACCTTGCACGCGAACTCCTCGGTGTCGAGTGAGTTGAAGTGCTTTCGAGCAGCACTGATCATGGCCTGCTCAAGGTCACGCAGAAGCAGCTCGCGGTCCACATTGCGGTCGCGGGCAATGGCGTCGATGAAGCGGATGGTCTCGGAATTCATCTCGTGATCGCTTTCCCAATACTCGTACTCGACTCGGGCGGACATTCCGCTCGGTGCAGGCCCGACATGCCGGGCCAGAAA
>CAZMPA010000103.1:0-8250 GCA_964567915.1 uncultured Isosphaeraceae bacterium
ATGGACGCGCCACTGAGGGGCAGGAACAGGAACGCACCCAGAATCGAGATCGGAATGCCCAGCATGACCCAGAACGCAAGTCGTGGCTCCAGGAACAGCCCGAGCATGAGCAGCACCAGTGCCAAACCGACAAAGGCGTTTCGAAGCAGCAGGTCGATCCGCTGCTGATAAATCTCCGAGTCGTCGTTGGTGATCGTGATGTCCATCCCCGGCGGAAGGTTGCCCTCGTACTCGCTCAGCCAGGCACGCGTCGCCTCCGAAACTGTGATCGGCGTCTCATCCCCAACCCGGAATACTTCGATCAAGGCCGCGGGCTCGCCGTTGACCCAGGCACCCAGATCGATGTCGCTGAAGTCCTCGCGAACGTCAGCAATGTCACCGAGCATCAGCGTCGTTCCATCCGACCGACTGATGAGCGGCAGCGACGCGAACTCACTGGCAAAATCGCGGCGTTCCGTCGTCCGCAGGAGCACCTCGCCACCCTCGGTACGAATAGACCCCGCAGGCAACTCGGTTGCGCCTTGCCGAAGCGCCGACGCAATTGCTTCGAGCGTCAGGCCGTACGCCCGCAGCCGTTCATCTGGTATCTCCACCGCCACTTCGAGTGGCCGCACAAACTTGAGTTCGACCTGGGTGATCCCAGGTTCGGCGAGCAGAAGATCTCGGATCTGCTCGGCGCGATTGCGAAGCACCCGCTCATCAAAGTCGCCAGAGACTGCGAGCGATACCACGCGGTTCTTTGTGGAGATCAGTTGAACCCGCGGCCGCTCTGCCTCCTCGGGAAAGGAGACAACGGAGTCGACCGCCGTTTGCACGTCCTGCTGGGCGCGGCCGAGATCGGTGCCAATCAGGAGTTCCACGCCGACCGAGCCGAAACCCTCGCCAGAGGTGCTCGTCACGCGTTTGACGCCATCGAGCCCGTTCACCGCGTCCTCAACCGCAAGCACAATGCCCTGCTCGACCTCCTCTGGGCTGGCCCCGGGATAGGCCACCGAGACCAGCACCATGTCGATGGTGAACTCCGGAAACACCTCCTGCTTCACGCGGCCGCCCAGAACCAGACCACCGGCAATGAAGAAGAGCATCAACAGGTTGGCGGCCACCGGGTTCTTCGCCATCCACGCAATGGCGCCGGTGCGTTTGCTGGGGAGGTCTCTGGGACGCGATTTCTCAGACGCTCGCGGGCTGTTCACCTGGCAACCTCACGCTTGAGCAGCATGCCGGGCGCCGCTGCGGGAATCGGGCTGCTGATGATTCGCTCATCAGGGGCAAGATCGACATGGGCCAGCACGAATTCGGCGTCGCCGCCGACCACTTCAATGTCCCGAAACGCCAGACGGTCATCCGCACCAGCCAACCAGACCTGATCGCCCTCTCGAACAACACCCCTGGGCAACCGCCGCACGTCGCGGACCAGCGGACCCTCCAGGGTGACCTGCACGTACGACCCAAGGAGAAGCGGCAGCGACCGTTCAGCAGACTGCTCCAGCGGCTTGGGAACAGTCACCAGAACGCGTGCCAGTCGGCCAACTCCGTCGACACTCCCGGTCAACCCCGCGATGAGTCCGTCGTACGTGACCCCGTTCCCGCCACCGGTCGCAAGCGTCACAGTCGCCGGCCTTGCGCGGCCGCGGCGGATGTCGAGTGCCGACACATCTTCGAGCGACACGCCGATCTCTACCCAGTACTCGTCTGTTCCCACAAGCGAGCCAAGCGTGGTCGCGCTCGACACAATCTGCCCGACTTCCGCCGACTCGGCTTGCACCATCGCATTGAATGGCGCCGTGATGGTCGTCCGCTCGAGTGACAGCCTCGCTTGCTCCACGCGGCTCGCTGCCGACTCAACCGCGGCCTGTTTCTCTGCCAGGTGCGGCTCGCGAAGTGCCATCCTGCTGCCGTCGCCAGCGCCGTCGAGCTCGTCTCCAAGCACCTCCCAATCCCGCTGGGCCACACGCCCTCGCCCCTCCTCGACTTCCAGATTGAATCGGGCGGTTTCAAGACCCGACTCCGCCTGCCGCAATGCGTGCTCGTAGTCACGTCGGTCAATGCTCGCAATCACATCGCCAACTTCAAAGACACCGCCGGGCACAAACGCCGTGGAAACTTCGACAAGCCGCCCAGCGACCTCGGGATGCAGCGACAACGTTCTGGATGCCTTGACCGTGCCCCACGCCACAACGTCGATCGTTGTGTCATTCGCCGGCACGTCGACAACACGCACGATCGTCGGTAACTCATCCGCCGCAACCACGTCTGCGGCCGGCCTGCTGTTGAACAGTCCCCACCCGGCCCACAGGCCCGCTGCGAGGATGAGCGGCGGAACGACCAGACGTCCGAAGAGCGCGATTGGCCGAAGCGTTCGAAGTACAGGGCTCATGCGTCTTGCTCCATCTCCACCTCTTCACCAACCTCCGCTTCCAGAACGGCGTCCGGCCTGGGAGGCTCCAACTGTGACATCCAAGCGCCCCCGAGCGCGCGATAGAGGGTTGACCTGTATGAAAGGAGTTGCTTGTGGGCCGTGACCTGCTGCCGCTGAAGCGACTGCTGCGTCTGCACAGCCGTGATGACGTCCAGATATTCGGCGACTCCGTCTGCGTAACTGGTCGTGGCGGCCTTCAACTGTTTCTCTGCGAGATCAAGCTGAAGCGTGATCTCAGCAAGCAGGTCCAACTGATGCCGTTCCCGGTCCAGCGCATCCTCAACTTCGCGGAGCGCCGTCAGGAATGCCTGCGAGAAGGCGTCCAACCGTTCCTGCACGATCGCCCGCCGTCGCACGAGCTCGGCGCCGCGGCGATCGTTGTCGAAAAGCGGTTGCAAGAGCGAGCCCCCGATGCTGCTCACGCCGCTGGTGAACGGATCAGCGAACGAATTGGAGTTGAAGTCGTACCCGAGCGAGAGCGAAACCGCCGGCAGCATGTCCGCCACGGCGGCCGCCACTTCGTGATCGGCCGCAGCCAGACGGCTCCGCGCAGCGCGGAGGTCCGGGCGAGCGTCCACAAGATCAGCAGGCGTACCCAACGTTGGCAGCGGCGGCAACTGGGGTAGCGATGCATCGACCTGCGCGACGGCCGAGTCTTCCGGCGGCGCCCCCCGCAACACTGCCAACGCATTGATTGCGGTCTCGAATGCGGCGCGGGCCGGCGGCAATTGCGCCCGCACACCCTCCAGCTGCTGCCGCTGCTGATAGACCTGCAATGCATCGGCCAGCCCGTTTGAGTATCGGTATTCAATAATCTCCAGAAGCTTCTCGCTGAGCGCCACCTGGGCCTCGATGACAGCGATCAGTTCGGCCTGCTCGCGAATGGTGAACCACGTGTCGGTCACGGTTCCACTCAGGACAAGCGCCGTATGCTCGACGTCCTGCCTGCTGGCAGCCGCGGCGAGCAGCGAGGCTTCTGCGCGGTTGGCGATGCGTCGCCAGATGTCGATCTCCCAGGAGAGCCCGAAACCGACCACCCAACTGCTCGCGTAGGAGACGCCGCCGCCGTCGCTCCGCGTGCGGGCCGCGCTGCTTGTGAGGTTGACCTCAGGGAGCAGCGGCGCCCCGGCGATCCGGGCAGAAGCAGCCGCCTGAGCGAGCCGAGCCCACGACTGCCTGAGATCCAGGTTGGCCTCGATCGCTCGCTGTACATGGGCATCGAGCGCCTCATCCTGATATGCGGTCCACCATTGAAGCGGCGGCGCGGTGTCACCACCGGCGGCGCTATAGATGTCGGGCGGCGGAACGGACGGCATGGACCGCGACGGAATCTCCACAGGGTTGCACGCGGCGAGCAGCAGACCTGAGAAGACGATAGCCGCCAGGCCAAGCGGCGATCGGCTGGCGCCTCGCGGGCTCATGCGTCCGACTCCACACGCGACCGGTCAAACGCGCGGATCGTCCAGTGCGTGATGTGCCTCGCAATCTCATCGGCGTCGTCTGCGGTGAAGTGCGGCGGGTCGAGCCGCTGAAGCATCGCGCGGCCGGTATGAAACACGAGGCACTGACCAACGATGGCAATGCAGTGCAGCTTGAGGGTCCGTTCATCGAGCGTGCCGCCAGCCGCGGCAAGAACCAGACGCCCCAACTCGCTGAAGACCGGCTGCACGGCGCCCTTGGCCAGGTGGTCCAGCGCATCGGTCGGATCCGCGAGTTCGCGCGCCATCAGGCGTCCGACGGGCGTGCCGTCGGAGTGGAGCAGCCTGCGGACATACCACCGAATCCACGCGGCGAGTTGCTCCTGCGGCGCGTCGGGCGAATCGGCAAGCGTGGGCATAGGTTCGCCCTGACCGGCGTTGCGATAGGCGTGCTGTAGCACCTCGGCGTAGAGCGACGCCTTGTCATGAAAGTGATAATTCACGGCCGCAACGTTGGCACCGGCGCGCTCGCAGATCTCCCGCACGGTGCCACCACGGAATCCACGCTCGGCGAAGACCTCCATGGCGGCGTTCAGAATGTCGATCCTGGTGCTCATCGCGAGGATCCCGTCAAAGACGACACAAACATCCGTTTCAAACAGACGTTTGGCTACGATACTACGCCGCCCCCCGCCGAGCAAGACAATTGCCATGAAATGGAACTCCGCGTGATCGCGGTTGTGGCGGGCGGCCCCTGATCAGACTCGAACCCCCTAGGCGGACTCGTGGGTCAGCTCAAAGTCCGCCACGGGGCCATGACCCACCACGTCCTCGGCCATCCAGAGCCCGAAGAGCATGCGGGTGCCGCCTTCCTTCGGGGCCGCTGGATTGGATCGGGCTGCGTCAATGGCGTCAGACACTGCCCGCATGTGGTGCTCAATGCGGGCGGCCACGTCAGGCGGCACCGAGATCAGGGCGCAATTGAGCAGCGGCGTGTGAGCGGTCCTCCCACCTTCGATCGTCGCCTCGACATTGTCGATGAAGGCCTCATTCGTGTATCGGGCCACGGCCAGCATGTTGGACCGCAAGCGGTGTCTTGCCAGGGACGAATCCGGATTCACATAGACCCGAGCCTTGGCGGCCCCGGCTGCAGCACGGAACACCGCGGCGGGCCGCTTGCCCGTCTGGCGTAGCTCGCCGGTGTCTTCAACCAGACCTGCCTCCTCCAGCACGCGGACGTGGTAGGCCATCGACTGGTGGCTGCGTCCTGCCGACTCGGCCAACTCCGTAATCGTCTGGGGCCCGTCGCTGAGCAGCCTTCCGAGAACCGCCATGCGTGGGATGGACTGAACCGCCGCCCAGTGTTGGGGCTTTTCGATGTCGAGGGTTTGCCGTGCGGGTCGTCGTGCCATTGGTGGGCTCCGATTCCGGGGAGTGGCCCCGTCTGGACAATAACTCAAAACAGCCAACGCACCCGCGCAGCACGGGCGTAGTCTGGCATAATGACATGCGCCGCGAGGCGTCCAGATGGCTTGGGACGCGGCAGCGGATGACCCGCCATCCCACGCGGGCCCATCGACCGATCTGGACGTGCCAGGGCAGGAGTGAGATCCTGTGACAACTCAAGGCGTCGTTCTTGTTGGATGCGTGGCTGCATTGGTCACACCATGCGCAGTGGCGCAGCTCACGACCGGTGACATCGATCGGCTGGAAGCCCAAGGCCTCCGAGAGGGCTGGACGTTTACTGTCGGGCTCAACGAGGCAACCGAGATTTCACTTCAGACGCTTTCTGGAGGCACACCGCCGCCCGGCGGCGGCTCAGACCGATGCGCCCCACCGCCGCGACTGGACTTGCCAGGTTCCTTCGACTGGGCGGCGCAGGGCAAGGTCACGCCGGTGGGCAGCCAGGGCAGCTGTGGCTGCTGCTGGGCCTTTGGTCTGCATGGGCAATTGGAAGCGGCCATTCTCATTCTGTCGGGCGACACCGTTGACCTCTCCGAGGAGTATCTCGTCAGTTGCCTGCGTGAGAGCGACAACTGCTCGGGGTGGAGCGCGTATCAGGCAGCGAGCAACTACCTCTCGACTGGCGCGACGCCCTCCTACTACTGTAGCGAAACGGGAACGGTTTCGGAGGCCCAGCTTCCGTACACCTCCGGAGATGGAAGTTGGCCCGCCTGTGAGTGCTCATACATCCACACCTACTATCTGGAAAGCAGAGATACCCCGTGGAGCGCCACGCCAACGGTGGACGACCTCAAGACGTTTGTGCACGAGCACCATCCGATCACCGTCGGCATCCAGACGACCGACGCGTTTCATGCCTACACGGGCGGCGTGTTTAACGCATGCCCGTCAGAATCTGGCATGAGCCACTATGTGGTCATCGTGGGGTGGGACGATTCCAAAGGCTCCTCGGGCGCATGGCACATCAAGAACTCCTGGGGGACCGGCTGGGGGGAGTCGGGCTTCATGTGGATTGAGTACGACTGTCTCAATGTCGGCACCTGGGCGGTGACGGCAATCCTGGACACAAGCATCATCGGAGTCCCACCGTGCAACGGCGACATCACTGGCAATGGTGTGGTTGATGCTGAAGATCTGCTCGGCATTCTGCAGGGATTCGGTCAGTGCCCGCCGTGCCACGAGGATTGTGATCCGGCGACGGAAGCCATGTGGGGGATCGAAGACCTGCTCACGGTGCTGGCCGACTGGGGCCCGTGTACGCCCGCAAGTTGATCACAACTGCAGCGGATCAACCTGCACGCCGTCGCCGTTGACGCGAACGACCGAGCCCTCAGGCACCTCGTGCCACGCAAACTCCTCAGCATCGAGCGGTTCGGACACGACGACCGTCGCAGACGGGTCCAATTGGGTCGTTGAGCCGTCGCAGTTACACAGATTGAGCCCGCGTCCCCAGTAGAGGCTCGGTGCTTCGCCGCCTACGGCGAAGCGGGCGCACCACAGACCATCACCGCCGGTTGTGGCGATCGACATCAGGAACGGCTCATCGACGCCTGCTTCGTCGCGAAGTTCGAGAATCGATCGAACCATGCCGGAGATGGCACCGACTGGGTCATCACACAGACCGTGGGTCAACGCGAGCGCGAACATCGACTCGGAATCGGTTTGCCCCTGCCGATCACCGAACCAGGGATCAGCAAGCCTCGCCTCGAGCGCCCGTTGCATCGTTCGAAAGCCCCCGACATCGCCATTGTGTTGAAACAGCCAGTCACCCATGAGAAACGGATGGGTGTTGGTACGCGACACAACACCCTGCGTCACCGCGCGGACGTGCGCCAGGAACAGTCCGCTGCGGACGTGCCGCGCCAGGCTCTTGACGTTTTCATCGTTCCACGCGGCGCGGGTTTCGCGGTATTGCCCTGGATCGGGGTCACCGGCGTACCAACCCATACCAACGCCGTCGCCGTTGACAACCCATCGACTTAGTGTCGCGTGCTTAGATTGCGTGAGCAGCGAGTGCTCCGGATCATGCAGGAGCGTGCTCATGCGAATCGGCGGGCCGCAATAGGCGAGCCATCGACACATTTCAGTGCGCCGCCTCGTCGCTATAGTCGGCGGGACCCAGTGCACGCGGCTTGACGGCACGCGCTGGGCTGCCCACACAAACCTGCCAGGCCGGAAGATCCTTGAACACATCCGATCGCGCGCCGACGACCGTTCCATCGCCAATTGTTACGCCGGCCGCCACGAAGACGTCAGCTGCAACCCAGGCACGCGCTCCGATCACGATCGGCTTGGGAACAAGCGGAAAGTCAACGTCCTCGTGATCATGCGTCGCGCCGCAGAGATAGGAATATTGGCTCACCAGCGCATGGTCGCCCAACGTGACGCCACCGACGTTATAGATGTCTGCGTCGTTGGCAATGCAGGCGTGCGCGCCCATCTTGAGGAAGGCAGGGCACCAGATCACCGCCTTCGGGTACACGCGGGCGGTCGGATGCAGGTCCGCCCCGAAGAGTCGGAGCAGAAGGTTGCGCCACCAGTGGCACGGCCGCGGCGTCCACCGAAAGAGCAGGACATACGCCCACGCCCACAGCACGCGGGCGATCTTGTTCCCAAGCGTGTGCGGGCTGGTCGCCCGAGCCGGCTTCCGAGTCGATCTACTCATCGCTTCACCCTACCTCGGCAGCCCCCCCGACCGCCGGTCACTTTATCTTCGGCAGCGACAACCACTTGCGCAACCCGCCCATTCATAACCCCTTGCCTCACAAGCACATAAAGTGACCGGCGGTCGAGTGGCCGCGGACGCGGAGGAATGGCCTGAAAGGGCGTTTTTGATATCAAGAAGCCCGATCGACCGCCGGTCACTTTATCTCGTTTGTTTACAGGCACTTAGGAAACTGCACTTTTGTAAGTCGTTGTGGGACAAAGAGATAAAGTGACCGGCGGTCA
>CAZMPA010000104.1:0-8245 GCA_964567915.1 uncultured Isosphaeraceae bacterium
CCTCGGAGATTCCAATGAACCGGCTCCTGCAAGGCGATGTGGGCAGCGGGAAGACCGTCGTCGCCGTCGCGGCCATGTTGCAGGCGGTCGCACACGGCAAGCAGGCGGCCATGGTGTCTCCGACCGAGTTGTTGGCCGAGCAGCACGATCGCACGATTCGATCGCTTCTCCGTGACGCGCCGGTTCGGATCGCGCTCTTGACTGGTTCCATCGGGACAGTCCGCAGACGAAAACTGGTTGAACAGATCGCCAGCGGCGAAGTCGACATCGTCATTGGTACACACGCTGTACTGACCAGCGACGTCATGTTCAGAGATCTCGCAGTCGCTGTCACCGACGAGCAGCATCGCTTCGGCGTCCGGCAGCGGGCGGCGCTGCGGAGCAAGGCTGCAGATGAAACACGCAGCCCACACCAGCTCGTCATGACGGCAACGCCGATTCCCCGACCACTGTCACTGACGATTTTCGGCGATCTGGATACGTCGATCATCGACGAGATGCCACCTGGACGAATGCCGGTCGAGACGACGCACGTCGCCCCGTCCGCGTCGAGCGGTGTCTATGAGGACGCCGCGGCGCGAGCACAGTCTGGCGAACGCACGTTCATCGTCGTTCCACTCATCGACGAATCCGAAACTGGACTGACTGATCTCAACAGCCATTTGGACCGATTGGCCGCCGGCCCCCTGCATGCATGCCGAGGCGCGGCCATGCACGGCAGGCTCGACGCCGCGGAGCGGGACGAGATTATGGACGGGTTCCGCCGCGGCGACATCGACGTGCTGCTCGCGACCACCGTCATTGAGGTCGGCGTCGACGTTCCGGACGCCACACTCATGGTGATTGAAGATGCTGATCGGTTCGGCCTTGCCCAACTGCACCAACTCCGCGGTCGCGTCGGCCGAGGTGACAAGCCGGGCCGCTGCGTGCTGATCAGCGAACCCCGCACCGACGAAGGTCGGCGGCGGATCGAGGCCATGGTCGAGACCACCGATGGCTTCCGCATTGCGGAACGCGACTTTGAGATTCGTGGACCGGGCGAGCTGTTCGGCTCCCGACAATCCGGCATGCCGCCGTTTCGCATTGCGGCCTTGCCGCGCGATCTGGAACTCCTTGGTCTGGCGCGACGGGACGCAGAAGCGTGGATCGACGAAGACCCCCTTCTGACGCGGCCCGAACACGATCTCCTCAGAAGGCGACTGCTCAAGGCACACGGCAAATGGCTCGGACTCGGAGATGTCGGATGAGTGATCAGCGAACCCTGGCCGCCGAATTCGACATGCTCGCCGCGCTCATGGAGGTTGCCGGGCAGAATGCATTCAGGGTGAACGCTGTTCGGCGTGTCGCCCGCGTGCTGGAGGACTTTGAAGGCGATCTTCGAACCGCCGCCGCCGAGCCCGGGACGCTGGAGTCCATCGAAGGCGTCGGCAAGAGCAGCGCCGCCAAGATTCGCCAGTGGTGCGACCTTGGCACCATTGATGAGTTGGAGACGCTCCGCGAGGACATCCCGGTCGGGCTGGTGAGCCTGCTCGACGTCTCGGGTCTGGGGCCGAAGACGGTCGGACGTCTCTGGCGGGAAGCGGATGTGACAGACCGCGCAACGCTTCGCGCGGCGATCGAAGATGGGCGGCTTGCGGCCATGCCCCGCATGGGCGCCAAGACAATTGCCAACATCTCCGATTCCCTGGAGTTCGCCGAGCAGGCGGCGGAGCGGACGAGCATCGGACGGGCACTTCCACTCGCTGAATCGCTCGCAGCGGAATTGCGTGGACTGCAAGGCGTCAAGCGTGTCGAGTGGGCAGGGTCCCTGCGTCGGGGATGTGAAACCATCGGCGACATCGACCTGCTCGCCACGGCAAGCGATCCGACGCAACTCATCCAGGCATTCACAGACCGCCCCGACGTCACCAAAGTGCTTGCAGCCGGCGACACCAAGGCGTCGGTGCGGCTCAAGGCCGGCATTCAGGTCGACCTCCGTGTGGTGGACGCAGCAGTGTTTGGCGCAGCCCTGCTCTACTTCACCGGTTCCAAGGAACACAATGTGCAGCTCCGCCACGCCGCGCAGACCGCGGGGCTGCGTCTCAATGAGTACGGGCTGTTCAAGGACGATGGCGAGGACACACCACCGCAGTCGCGAGGCATCGCCCCCCTAGCATCGACCACCGAGCGGGACATCTACGACGCGCTGGGCCTTCCGTGGCACCCTCCCGAATTGCGTGAGTTTCGTGACCAACTCGAGGCGCCTCCGCCCGATCTGCTCGAGTTGTCCGACATCGCCTGCGATCTCCACACGCACACCACTGCCAGCGACGGGCATTTGTCCATCGAGGACATGGCCCGAGCGGCGGCCACCCGCGGGTACCACACTCTGGCAATCACCGATCACTCCAAGTCAAGCGTGCAGGCAGGCGGGCTCGACGAGACGCGTCTTCGCGGCCACATTGAGGCCATCCGAGAAGTCGACGCGTCGATGCCAGAGATTCAGCTCCTCGCTGGGGCCGAGGTGGACATTCATGCCGACGGGCGACTCGACTACGACGATGACCTGCTCGCCGAACTCGACATCGTGCTTGCCGCCCCCCACGTGTCGCTCAGGCAGTCCCCAAAGGACGCGACCGCCCGGCTGCTCGCGGCCGTCTCCCATCCGCTCGTGCACATTCTGGTCCACCCGACCGGCCGAATCATCGGTCGGCGTCCCGGGCTTGAACCGGACATGGACGCGCTCGTCGAGGCTGCCGCCGAGCACGGCACCGCGCTTGAGATCAATGCCAATCCCAAGCGGCTCGACCTCAGGGACAGGCACGTGCGGCTGGCCCTGGACGCCGGAGTGCCGATCACGATCAACACCGACGCCCACGCGGCCGACCACTTTGACTTCATGCGGTACGGCGTGCTGACCGGTCGCCGCGGCGGGCTGACAGCGGCCTCCTGCATCAACACGTTTTCCCGGGCAGATCTGAAGGAGTGGCTCGACCGCTGAGCCGCCCGACGGCTACCCTGCGGGGCACATGTTCGACACGCTTTCAGATCGACTCACTGGCGCTCTCCGCCGGCTGTCCGGCCAGGGGCGGATTTCGGAATCCAACATCTCCGAAACCATGGCGGAGGTCCGCACCGCTCTGCTCGAAGCCGACGTCAGTCTCGACGTCGCCGAGGCCTTCTGCAAGGAAGTTCGCGGCGACGCGATCGGTGAGGAGGTCCTGCAGAGCCTGCGACCCGGCGAGCAGATGATCGAAATCGTCCACAAACGCCTCGTCGAACTGATGGGGCCGGTGGACGAGCACCTGGTGGCGGCCGACCCGGGGCCTACCGTCGTCATGGTGTGCGGACTGCAGGGCACGGGCAAGACGACGACCTGCGGCAAGCTCGCATCGTGGCTGCGGCGAAACGGCCGAAGCGTCCTGGTGTGCGCCGCCGACCTGCAGCGTCCCGCCGCGGTCGAGCAACTGCGGATCGGCGTGCAGCGGGTCGACGAACAGTCCAAGGGCCAGGCCAAGATCGGTTTCCACGGCGAACCTGACAAATGCGGGGCATACGGGGAGGCCGTCGGCGTCGCTGTCGAGGTCTGCCAGCGGGCGGTTCGAAAGGCTCGCGCCGAGCGATACGACGTACTACTCGTTGACACGGCGGGCCGCCTGCACATCGACGAGCCCCTGATGAAGGAACTGCAGTCGGTGCAGTTCGCGGTCCAGCCCCACCACGTCCTGCTCGTCGTCGACGCCATGGCAGGACAGGACGCCATTCGCTCGGCCGCCGCATTCAACCAACAGCTTCCAATTGACGGCGTCATTCTCACGAAACTTGACAGTGACACACGCGGCGGCGCCGCGCTGTCAGTCAAGCGAACGACCGGCGCGCCGATTCGATTCATCGGAACAGGAGAAGGCATCGACGATCTCGATGCGTTTCACCCGGAACGCATGGCGGGCCGCATTCTCGGAATGGGCGACGTCATGTCGCTGGTCGAGAAGGCGCGGGACGAAGTCGACGAGAAAGAGGCGGAGGCCATCGCCGCGAAGATGGCCGAGGGCCGGTTCACGATGGATGACTTCCTCAAGCAGTTGCGGTCACTCCGTCGCATGGGCAGCATGAAGCAGTTGCTGGGCATGCTTCCCGGCGTCGGAAAGATGTTGAAGGGGATCGACATCGACGAAGGTCAGTTCGACCGCATCGAGGCCATGGCCGGATCCATGACCAACAACGAGCGTCAAGACGTCTCAATCATGAACAAGTCCAGGGTCCGCCGCGTGTCCCGCGGGTCGGGCACCAGTGGGCCGGAGGTCAACAAACTGCTCAAGCAGTTTGAGATGATCAAAAAGATGTCCCAGCAGATGAGCGGCATGGGCGGCCGCATGGAGGCCGCCAAAGCGATGGCCTCTGGAAACATGGGCGATCTCGGTGGCCTCGCCGGCAGGCGTTCGACCAAGACGCAGTCGGCCAAGGCCGGGTTCAAGCGGCGAAAGAAACGCTGACCCGCGTCAGGCCTCACCCGATGCGGGCTGCTGGGCCAACTCCCGCACCTTCGGAATCACGAGATCTGAGAGCAGGATCTTGATGCACGCCGCGATCGGTATCGCGATGAGCATTCCGTACGCCCCCATCACCGAGCCACCTGCAAGGACAGCAACGAAGATGGTCACCGGATCGAGATTGGTCGCCTTGCCCGCGATGATCGGTGTCAGCACCCAACCGTCCAGCGCGTTGACGACCGCAAAGACGAGCGTGGGCCAGAGGAGCACCCCCCACCACGACATCCGCTGCGCCTCTGGCAAGTCCAGGTTGGCCAGCGCCAACATCCCAACCGCGATGGGAATGCCGATTAGACCCAGGAACGGAACCAGGCTGAAGGCGCCGACGACCACCGCCAACAGAATCGCATAGGGCACACCACAGAACGCCCAACCGATGGCGTAGAGCACCGCCATGATCAGCGCGATCACAATTCGACCACGCACAAACCCAGCGACTGCCGCGTCCATTCTGGAGAGAAGGGGTGCCACGGTGCTCCGCTCCCACTCCGGAATCAGGCCATCGAAGAATTCGCAGACTTGCGGATACCAGAGGCTAAAGAAGAAGAAGTAGAAGGGAATGAGGAAGAGCAGCATGCCAATGGCGATCGCCTCGGCGATGACCGCCACCGCAACCTGCCCGGTGCGACTGGCCAGCCCCAGCAGGTCGAGCCCCCCCTGGTGCAGCACATCCGACTGCGTCGCGACCACAGTTGTCGACTCCGGCTGCGTCGTGGACGGCTTCGCCGCCGGAGCGGTCTCGCTTTCTGCCACCACAGGAGTTGTGACCGGCTTGGCCTGCGCAGACACCTCTGCCTCGCCCGCGGGCAACTCGGCAAGCAGATTCATCGCGTCCTGGCGGTATTCGTCCGGCACGTAGGTCTGCACAGCGCGTGTCAGCCGCTCACGAACCAGTCCGCTCTGCACATCGTGGATCAGATCGCCAGCCTGCCCCACAACTCGGGGCAGCACCAGTGCCAGGCCCACGATCAACACGAGTGTCGTGGCGATCAGCAGACTCGAGACGGCGCCGACCCGTCCGAACGGAATCCACCGCGTCTTGGCCATCCAAGCGATGGCCGGCTCAAAGAGGTACGCCAGCAGCAACGCAACCAGCAGCGGAATCGTCACGTCGCGCATTGCGTAGCCCAGCCAGAAGAGGCCGGCGACGAGCAGCACCGTGAGGACATCGCGGATGCCTCGGATTTCCCAAAGATGCAGGTCGCGTGTCGGTCGCTCCTGGCCGTCCTGGCTCATGCGACGTCTCCTCTATCGAGCCTCAGCCCGGTTGGGGCGATCCGATCCGCGCCTCCATGTCGCGGGGGTCGAACGCCTCTCGGAAGTCATAAACACTCGCGAAATCCGAGATCGAGTCATCGGGCTGCTGCTTGAAGAGACCCGCCTCGATCATCGTGAACACCATTCGACCGAAGTCCTCGGTTCGGTGAACACACCAGCAGTCGAGCACGGTTCGCGCGAGCAAACCATACCGCTGAATCGCGAAGTCCCGCAGACCCATGCACAGTTCCTGCCCGGAGACATGGCGGCTCATCCCAAACATGTCGGTGTCCATTTCCACGTGGTCCGCCGTATACGACAGCCCGTCGCACACAAATGCGTAGGCCTCCAGCGGGTAGGGGCCGGCGGCTCGGAACAGGCTGATCTGGGCGGGATTGAAATCGTGGCTCATGGGGGGGATCGTCTGGGGAGTCAGGATGATATCGGGCCTTCCCCGGAATCAGCGTGACAACTTGAGGATTTGCACGCCCGAGGGCCCATTCTCAGCAATTCGGGCCGAGGAGCCACGCGGGGGAGTCGCCGCGGTCCAAAGCATCCTCAAGCATGGCTACAGCGTCTTGGCCGAAGGCGGGAACCGAGAGAACTCCAGCCGCCTCCGGCCCGAGGGCGGCGAGGGCCGGATTCACGTCAAGCACCGCGGCGCCATCCCGAGTGGCCATCGCCAGCAGGGTTTGCGCGTCGACGCCGTCCCGGCGTCGCAGCAGCCGCATGTCGTCCAGCACGCTGATCCGGTCGGGTGTATCCAGACAGAGCAATGAGTCGGTCCCGAGCCCGACCAGGACACCACGCGACCGCAGTGCCGCCCAAGGGTGTTCGGGGAGCGTGGGCGGCCCGTGCCCAAACGCAGCCGATGCCCGCGGGCAGTACGCAACACGCACACCCGCGTCCGCGAGCATGTCGACGTGCTCGCCCTGCAGCCAGTTGACGTGCACGCAAATGGCCCGCGACGCTTGCAACTGTGTTCGGATCGCCTCCACGGGGTGCACGCCAGGGCACGCAACGCCCGGATTCCAGACGCCAATGTCGTGCTCAAGCATGTCCCGAAGCGGGCCGGAGCCACACTGCAGCAACTCCAGTTCAGCCGGTGTCTCTGCGAGGTGCGTCATGACCGGCCGGCCCGACGCTGCGGCTGCGGCAAATACATCCGGCCCGCACGAGTAGGGTGCGTGTGGAGAGACTCCGACGCGAATCCCCCGCTCATCTTCCGAGTAGGCGGCGACGGCATCCCGCATTCGCTCGATCGCGGCCGCCTGCCCGTCGCCAATTCCGAAACACTCGATGAAGCTCGTGCCACGCAGCGGGCTCTGCCGAAGCAACTCGATGGACGGTTCCGGCGGATGGCCCGCGATGTCGCCAATGCAGGAGGTGCCGCCCGCAAGCGAGAGCTCAATACCGCGGCGGACGGCGGCGTGGACATCATCGGTTGATGCCGCCGTCCGCATGGCCCGAACCCGGCCCACCCATCCCCGAAAGTCGCTGCCGGCCGGGGGCCAGACCCCGTCACCGCTCAGATCCAGGTGGGCATGGACGTTGACGAGCCCCGGCAGGACAAGTGATTCGGTCCAGTCCTCCGCGATCAGGCCTTCGGGGCAGCCGATCGACTCGGGCGTTCCAATGGCGTGTATCCGGCCGGCATCCAGAAGCAGGGCCGCCGGCGAGAGGTCCACTCCGAATGCATCGATCGCGCCGCCGGCATGGATCAGGCGGCGCTTGTGGACAGGTTCTCCACAGGTTTCACGCATGGGCATGATGAACTCCAACCCGCTGGGGCATCGGTTTATACACTGGCCGGGCCGAACGAGCCGCGGTGGATGCGGGCCGCGGCGTGGGACCCCCTGCGGGCCTGCCAACGATCACCAATCCTTTGGAGGGATGACCACCATGTTCCAACGCCTGACGCTGGGCCTTCTGGCCACCGCAGTTCTCACCACGGTGGGCTGCACCAACCAGAACAATCGCAAGTACGAAGCCCTGCAGAACGTCAATCGTTCGCTCGTTCAACAATTGAGCGACGCAGAGCGAGACCGTGGGGAGATCGAGCAGACGCTCGTACGCCGGAATCAGGAGCTGGGGCAGGCCCGCAGCGACATCGACCGGCTTCAGGGTGAGTACGACGACCTCAGCAGCCGTTGGGACACGCTTGCCGAACGCAACGACACCTTGGCAAGGCATCTGACGGCCCTGGAGGTCGGCCAGCTTCCAGAGGACATGGAGTCAGCGTTGGCAGCCGTCGCCGCCTCGAATCCGGAGCACATCTCGTTCGACCCGAAGAGCGGCATGCTTCGATTCTCCAGCGACCTCACGTTTGCCAGCGGTTCGGATCAGCTTCGCCCGAGCAGTGACAGCCCGCTCAACACGATCGCGGACATCATTTCGTCACCGACCGCCGTACCGCTCGAAGTGCTGGTCGTCGGACATACGGACGACGTCCCGGTTAC
>CAZMPA010000105.1:0-8194 GCA_964567915.1 uncultured Isosphaeraceae bacterium
TGGGTCCACCGACGTGTTTCGAACAACGATCAACTCAAGGCCAGTCTCGCCCTCGCCCAACCTCCGACCCCCTCCGCGGACCAGCGCGTCATGCACATCTCCTAGCGTCGCCCCACAGCGAACAGGATGCAGTTCTGTCCCCTCGCCATGAATGCGGAGTGTCGCCGGGCCTGCCGGCCGGGCACCCAACTCGCCAACCGAACTCGAGGCAACAGGCTGCTCGGACGCGCACCCGATCAGGCACATTGCGGCGAGCCCGGCCAGGCGTGTCAGCATGACCCGTCAAGCGGGAGCAGGTTGATTCGGTCGATCAACTCTCGCATGCGGCCCCAGCCGCGGCGCGTGTGCACAAAGGCGAGCCTGGGCAGATCGAGGTGATCGGTCTCGCCCGGGAGTGCTTCGCATTGCCTCATTTCGCCTGCATCAACCAGGTCGGCGAATTCCTCTGAGAGCATGTCCACCTGTTTCGGGCTCAGCGGCGTGACGAGCCGAAGTACGTAGGTGGCCCCGACGTACCGGGCGGAGTGGTAGCGGCGATAGAACAGCCTGATGTGCTCACCGGCTTCCTCGGGAGAGGAGGCGATGTGCAGCAGGGAGAGATCCTCCGGGCTGATCCACCCGTTGTCGCAGAGGTGCTCGGTGATCCAGGCGAGCCAGTCTTCCCAGTAGGTCCGACCTTCGCCCTCGAGCAGTACCACCGGAATGACGTTGGACTTGCCGGTCTGAATAAGCGTCAGACACTCGAACAGTTCGTCCTGCGTGCCGAAGCCGCCAGGAAAAACTGAGACGGCGTCCGCGTGCGCCATGAACATCAACTTGCGGGTAAAGAAGTATCGGAAGCTCACCAGCTTGGGATCGCCCTCGATCACCGCGTTGGCGGACGTCTCAAAGGGAAGCCTGATGCGCAGTCCAAAGATGGACTCTCTACTTGGTCCCTCGTGCCCCGCCTTCATGATGCCGTCGCCAGCACCGGTGATGGTCATCCAATCGCGGCCCGCCATGTAGGCGCTGAAGTCTTTGGCCGCGATGTAGTCGGGATGGTCCTCGGGCGTTCGGGCTGACCCATAGATCGTGACTTTGCGCGTGCCGCGGTATTGGTTGAACAGCACCCAGGAATGCCGCATCTCTTTGACGGCGCGACTCACCAGCCGAAGTTGGCCGTCGTCGCTACCGTCGTCGAGCAGCCGAATTCCGGTGCGAACGAGATCCTCGACGTGCCGGCGACGTTCCTCTGGAATCTCGGGTGCGATATCGGTGAGGAAGTGCTCGACCTGACGTCGAAGCCCCTCTCTCGCCGCGTTCGGGCGTGGTGGGTGCCTGTCCATGGAACCGTACATGGTACTGGCAGTAGCGGCAGGTCAACGGCAACCGGAAGTGCCGCCGGAAAGCCCCGGCAGCGGCACGACGCCGGCTTCGGGATTGCCGACCGGCCCCTCCAGCGAGACCTCGTACAACTGGTCCTGAAGCAGCCCGATGATGTCCCGAATGATCGGCCAGCTGCCGCGTGGCCGAAGCCTTGCGTGTACATCCATCGTCGCCAGGTCCAGTGTGCCCTCTCCGTCGAGGCTGAACCCGCCGCCGCCCCACGGGCCGCTTGCCAAATGGATGGCTTCCAGAGTCGCAGTTCCGCCTCGCACAAAGAATTGCACGTCGACAAAGGAGAGGGCGCCTACGACTGGCGATGACAGGTGCATCACCTGCTGCACCGCCACCAATGCGGGCAGCGAGCGAAGATGGCCATCGGACACTCTGAATGACCCCACGCCCTTCGGTCCGGCCGAGTCGCCGGCATGCCCACGCAAGTAGACGGCTGCATCGACTTCGCCGGTCGACTCCGGCTCGCCCTCGCCATCCGCGTCTGGAAACAGCCTCGACAGTCTGGCATTGGTCAAAGTCGCCTCGATTGCCCATGCGCCGTCTTCGCCTGCGGCGAAGCCGTCAACCACAAGCCGGCCGTCCCCCAGACGCCCGGCGAGTTCGTCGATCGCGACCCTGTCAGGGGCTTCGCCCGTGGGGTCTGATGTGATTCGGCCCGACACGTTCTTGAGCCGAGCCTTCTTGATGGTCGCATCGGCCGAGCGAACATCCAGTGCGATGGATGGGTGATCGTCCTGCAGCGTGATCGACACGTCGACCGACGCGCGAACATCCTCAAGCCGAAGACCCGTGCTGAGCGCCGCGTCATGAAGTTGCACCTGCCCCTGCACCGTGCCCGACCAACGCTCGTCCGGCTGCTGCACCACATGCACGCGTCCCGCGTCGATGCGAGATCCGCCACCGTCATCAAAGGCGATTTCGTCAAGAATACGTGTCCAGCCAGATCCGCCAAACGCCTGCAGAAGCGAGCCGTCCAAGGGCCCGCGCACACTGCCCCCAACGTCGACCTCGATCGGTTCGATCCCCACACGCCCGGTCAGATCCAGCCGACATTCCGCCACATCGCCAACGACGCGATCCAATCTGACCTCGCCAGGATGCACCTCTACACGCGTGCCCCCCATGTCACGGAAGGGCAACCTGCGGCCCCGCCAGTTCGCGGACACGGACATCGGATGAATGTCCAAGGACCAGACTGATTCGTCGTCGACCGCCTCCCACCCGGCCGTCAATGCCACGACACCCTCGGGCGCAAGCGTCCGCCACGTCTGCTCCCCTTCGCCGCCCGCCACGATTCGAACAAAATCGCCTACCACGGGCAACCCGAGTGATAGTGGGTCCGCCGCCACATCAATATGCCCGCTCGCGCCCCCGCCACGCACTTCGCCCGAGGCATCGACCGACGCGGTCTTGGAGCCGGACGATACATCCAGACGTAGGGCGTGGAAACTCGTACCGCCGGAGTCAATCAAGACGCTGCCGTCACGAAGTTGCACACGCTGACTGGGCTGAAGGACGACGTCTGCAGCAGTGACTTCAACCCGCGTAGCGGCCCGGTCCTCCCCCTCGAGTGTGAGCGACACGTCAAACATGCCGGCCGGATTCCATTGCCCCCACGACGGTGCAATCACGGCTCGAACGCGATCAGGGAATCTCGGCAGCAGCCACGGCCCCACGTGCAGCCCGCCTGCGACGATGTTCAGCGGCTTCGGACCGTCCAGCACACCCTGCAGTTGCAGTTCCGTATCGCCCGCGCGAACGACCATCGGGTCAGCCTCGGTGCCCGAGGTGAGAATCCGAAGGTGCCCTGCGAGATCCAGCAATCTCGAGCCTCCCAGCGGCCCCGCAAGCGACATGCCGACGATGTCTTCAAGCGAGGGCGTCACAGCAAGCGTGCCACGACGCACATCCACCTCAATGTCATGGCTGATGTCCGGGCCGTCGATGGTGACGCTACCCCGCGCATCAAGCAGCCCCTCGAGCCCGCCGTCAAGCAGCGGCGCTGTTCTGCCGTCAGTCACCACCATCAGGGCATCAAGGAGCGCCTGATCCACCCGCTCGTCCGCGATGTCCAGGTCGATGCGTCCACCCGCAGGCCCGGAACCGACCGGAATGGTGATGGCGCCACTGATGCCCCCCCCCCCCCCAACCAGAGCCGTCTGCATATCCACCGGACCGCCGTCGGTTCCCTCCAGGTACAACCGATCCGCCCATCGCAGACGTCCGGCCCCCAGACGCAGCGGCACCGGAAACTCGTTCCACGTCATGTCGAGGTGTTGAAACTGAATCTCTCCACCGATGACAAGGTCATGTTCGTCCTGCCGCACAACGAGATCGAGCCCGACGTGCTGATGCGTGGTCCCGTCAAACGCCGGCGAGTCGACGTGCTCCCTGCTGAACACATCCCGCAGCGTCGCGCTGGCTCGGGGCGGCATCGCTTGGAGCAGAATGGAGTCAAGCGGCACGTCCCAGGCACGAATTGCTACTTCCAGATCCTGACCGTGGGTCGCTTCAACCCGACCCGTGATCGAAACCGTCGAGTCTCCGCTCCCACGCGCCCCCATGCGGCGGACGACGATGTCGCCGCCCTCCAGGCCGATGTCCGCGTGCAGCCCGTGGAGGGGGTATGGGAACTTTGCGTAGGAACCGAGGCCGTTGAGCAGATGCATGGTTCCTGCGACATCGACCTCGACACCCACTTCGCCCCGATGGAAGACGATCTCCATCAGGTCGACGTCGCACTGTCGCACTTGAAAGAGCTGCAGGATGCGAGCGGCCTCCGACGGGACGATGACCCGACTGCCCTGCTCCAATCGCACCGTGCCCGAGGACCGGATATCGAGGGTGAATGGCGCCCGGGAGAATGCCTCCTCCAACGCGCCCAGATTCGAGTCAAAGCCAACGTCTGGCAGTTCGGTGATCTCCAGATCGACGCGATATGGCACATCGACCGACTTTCCCCATCCGCCACCAGCCTCAAGATGCCCAACGAGTCCGTTGATACGCAGCGTGTCACCAACGAACTCCACATATCCGGACGAGGCCACAAGCCGCGGCGGCACGAGCCCTTCCGACGTCGCTCGGCCGTCCTGAAACACCTTCCAGAAGGGGTCGTCACCATCGTTGAGTTGCAACGCGTCGGGATCCAGCCGGAGCGACACGTCGTCCAGCCACAGCGACGCAGATGGCGGTTCATCCTTGGCCAACGTCACGCTCAGGTCCACCGCCCCTTCAAGACCAAGGCGGCGGGCCATGCTGCGGACCCTGCGAAATGGAACCAGTTGCTGCGACTCCTGACTGAGCGACACACCTTGCGCAACCGCTTCAAGCCGGTCACGCTCGGCATTGATGACGCCGCCAAAGCTCGCCGCGCCGTCCTCCTCCCGAAGGACAAACACCGCGCCGCCCGACCCATCGGGCACCGGCTCAACCGCGCCGACGAAGATGGCGTCGCCCGATCGCACCATGCGGCCTCCACTGATCCAGCCGCTCTCCACCCGAAGCGACTGCAGCCGCACCCTCGGTATCGGGCCCCCACCACCCTTGACGGGCTCCGGCGCCAGCCCACCGATGGTCAGGCCCCACGCGTGTTGCTCGATGAGCCGCAGAACGGCATCGTCAACCACCAGGTCGTCCACTTGAAATCCGTTTGCCCCCCGCGACCAGTGCACCCGCATCCGCTCGATCCAGATCACCTCCCCAGCGACCCCCTCCACGCCAGGAACACGCACGGACACGCTGCCCAATTCAATATCCAGGTCATCGAGCCAGGCGACCTCGCCAATCTCGACATCACCGCCGGTCATGTTCGCCAGTTGCCCCTCGATCCACCATGAGATGGTCGACGGCCGCACTGCAACCAAGCCCGCCGCCGCGACGAGCAGCACGACGCAGCCGACGAAGGCGAAGAGCGTCCATCGAATTCCGCGGTTCAGCTTCATGAAGCGTGGTTGGATTCTACTGTTGCCAAGCCACGGCCCGTCGGCTCCGCCTGCCGGGTGCCCCACGACCCCCTGCTACGCTTCACAGATGATCGCACTGACCGGCGCCACTGGGTTCATCGGGTCAGCCACCGCCAGCCGCTTTGCTCAGGCCGGCCAGCGGGTGCGGGCGCTCGCAAGATCCACATCCAACCGCGAGCACATCGCGTCCCACATCGGGGAATTCGTCACCGGCGACCTGGCCGACCGCACCTGGCACGAACGCCTGCTTGACGGCGCCAGCACACTGGTCCACAACGGCATCGACTGGAATCTGGCCCGCAATGGCGACGTGCCACGCCACCTGGATGTCAACCTCGTCGCGTCAATCGAGCTCCTCGACCTGGCTGCTCGAAGAGGCATTCCGGTGGTCTACATCAGCTCGGTCGCCGTCCACCACCACATGCTCTCCCAGTGGAAGGGCCACATCGACGACACCCATCCAACCCGGCCCGGCAGCCTGTACGGCGCGTGCAAGGCCGCAGTCGAAGCACACCTGTGGTCGCTCCACGCCTCCCACGACTTGAGATTCACCGTCATCCGTCCTGCGGCGGTGTATGGAATTGATCCGGCGCTGCCCCGTTCGATCGGCGCTCCAATCATCAGGAGCATTCGCGCAGGCAAACCGTTCACGCGGCCCGGTGGCGGCAAGTTTGTGCATGTCGACGACGTCGCCGAGTCAATCTTCGCCGGCGCCGCCGCAGCTGACTGCGGCGTGTATCACCTTGCGGACTGTTACGCGAGATGGTGCGACTGGGCAACGATCGTGCGTGATCTGGAGGGCGTGGACGTCGACATTGACATGTCCAGCCCAGACGCTCCCGCCAATATGTTTACGACGGACCAGCTGAAGGCCGATCTCGGCGTCACGCTCAATCGTGGAATGGACGGCATTTGCACCCACCTGAAGCAGCTGAGCGCATTGCTGCCGCGCGGCTAACGGGCCGCCTCCGCAAGGTCGATTGCGCGACCGAGCGCCGCGGCCTTGTTGACTGTCTCGTCGTATTCGGATGCAGGCACCGAGTCCAGCACGATGCCGGCGCCAGCCTGCAGGCAGTACGTCCAGGGCGGGCCGGGCTCGCGGGCAGGGACCACGATGGTCCGCAGCGCGATGGCAATGTCAAGATCACCCTGAAATGAAACGCACCCGATACCTCCCGCGTACGGACCGCGTCTGAGCGGTTCGAGTTCGTCGATGATCTGCATAGCGCGAATCTTGGGTGCGCCGCTGACGGTGCCAACCGGCAGCGATCGCCGAAGCGCGGCCCAGCAATCCATCGCCTTGGACAGCCTTCCCGTCACCGTCGAACTGAGGTGCATGACGTGGCTGTAACGCTCAACCTCCATCAGACGATCAACCGAAACGCTCCCCGATTCGCACACGGTGCCGACATCGTTTCTCGCCAGATCGACAAGCATCGCGTGTTCGGCGCACTCTTTGGCGTCGCCCCGAAGATCGTCTTCCAGTGCACGATCCGAGGGCGCGTCATCGCCACGCCTCCTCGTCCCCGCAAGTGGTCGGCTGGTGACGACTCCGCCGTGCACGCGGCAGAGGATCTCCGGACTCGACGCGACCAGCACGGCATCCGGAGACTGCATGTAGATCATGTACGGGCTCGGATTCACGACGCGAAGCGCCCGGTAGACGTCGAACGGGTCCACATCGCTCACGCGGTCGAATCGCTGTGAGGGCACGACCTGGAAGATGTCCCCTGCCCGGATGTACTCGATGCATCGCTCGACGGCCGCCTCGAACTCCGCCCGCTCCATCGCCGGTGTTCCAGGAAGCCCGCCCGAGTCTGGCGCCTCAAGATCAACGCGACCGGCCGGAAGCGTCACCGAGTCCTCCGAAAGCCGCGTGATCACGTGGTCAATCGCAGACGATGCCGCCAGCCAGGCTTCGTCCGGCCCAGCTCGACGAAGGTCTGCCCAGCACGTCACCGACATCGTCTTGTCGACATGGTCAAACACGACCACGGTGTCGTACAGTCCGAAGTGCATATCGGGGAGATCCCGATCATCCGCCGGCGCAGCGGACTCAGGCAAGGCGTTCGGCTCAAGCCACCGCACACTGTCATAGCCAAGCCATCCGGCCCATCCGCCCTGAAATGCGTCGCCCTCGATCGGTGCCACACGAATGTCGGATGTCAACGCTGCGACGCGGCCCAACGGGTCTTCGCAGGTCTCATTTGCGGTTGTCCCGTCGCGATGATCGGTCACGGTGACCGTGTTGCGGTGGGCCGTGACTTCAATGGCGGGCTGCGCAGCCACGATGCTGTACCGGCCAACCGATCCCCCAACCTCGACAGATTCGAGCAGAAAACTCGTGTCGGTTCGAGCGTCGCCGTGCACCAGACGCCGGTACGCAAGGACGGGCGTCAGGTGATCAGACAGCACGCGCCGCGTCACCGGAACAAGATCATGGTCTGCGGCAGCCTGCCTGAAGGCCTGCGGCGTGGGGTCAATCATCCAAGGCAGTGTACCGCCCTGTCGTATGATCTCCGGCATGTCGACTGAGCCGGACATCATCATTGACATCGAGGACCTGCACCGGACCTACTGCAGGCCCGACGGCACCGTACTGGTCGCAGCGCTCAAGGGACTGAGCCTGCGGATTCAGCGAGGCCGATATGTCTGCATCATGGGACAGAGTGGATCGGGCAAGAGCACACTCATGAACATCCTCGGATGCCTCGATCGGCCAACTGAGGGCACGTACAAGCTGGCTGGTGAGGACGTCTCAGGCATGGATGACACGGCCCTGAGCGAGATTCGCGGCAGGCGAATCGGCTTCATCTTCCAGTCCTTCAACCTGATTCCCGAATTGACCATCGTCG
>CAZMPA010000106.1:0-8182 GCA_964567915.1 uncultured Isosphaeraceae bacterium
CGAGCAGTTCGATGGGTTGCTGTCGCGGCTGGGCTTCACGCCGAAGTGACCGCTCGGCATCATGCCGAGTTCGGTTCCATGCTTGATTTGACGCCAATCCGCATTGCAGTGACCGGCGCCGGTGGCTTCGTCGGTGGTCGCGTGGCAGCGGCGCTGCGTGAGCGGGGCTGCGCCGAGTTGTTGACGCCGTCGAGGGCCGACTGCAACCTTCTTGACGGCGCGCACACATCTGACTGGATGGCGTCGCACCGACCGGATGTTGTGGTGCACTGCGCGGCGGCGACGGGGGGGATCGCATGGAACGCAGCGCATGGCTTTGAGGCCTTTCGCGACAACATGTTGATGACGCTCAGCCTTGTTGACGCGTCACGAACGCACGGTGTATCGCACATCACGCACGTGTCGACGTCCATTGCATATCCCGCGCACGCGCAGCCACCATTTGTTGAGGCAGACCTGTGGTCGGGCCGCCCAGGCGGGCCGACTGCCGGATACGCAGAAGCAAAGCGGCTTGGTCAAGTCGTGCTTGAGTTGGCGTCGCGTGAGGGAGACCTGACGTCGGCTGTCGTGATGCCCGCCAATGTCTATGGCGCGGGCGCTCGGATGGACCCGGAGCGGGCCAATGTCGTCGGCGCCATGGTGCATCGCTTTGTCGACGCGGCTCGCCGCGGCGCAGGCGGCGTTCAATGCTGGGGCACCGGTACGCCGCAGCGAGAGTTCATTCACGTCGATGATGTGGCGGAAGGAATCCTGCGGGCGACGGAACGGGTGACATCGCCGGAGCCGATCAACCTCGGGACGGGGAACATGTGCAGCATTCGGGAGCTCGCGGAGTTGGTGGCGGCTTCAGCAGGATGGGAGGGGACGATTGAGTGGGATGCATCCAAACCGGACGGCGTACCACGCGTCTGCTGCGATATTGCACGCATGCGTTCCGAACTGGGCTGGATACCGACCGTGTCGCTGACCGATGGTGTGCGGGAGATGGTTGACTGGTATCGAGCTGAGATGGAGAAGGCGTGACGCAGGGCGAACAGATCACCGACGCGTTGTCCTTCGACATCGAGGACTGGTTTCACAGCGTCGAAGTGGAGTCACTGCCCGACCCTGACTCATGGGCCGACAAGGACTCGCTCGTGGAGCGGTATACAGAGTGGATCGTGCAGGCCGTCACCGAGGCCGGGGCGCGGTGTACATTCTTTGTCCTGGGCTGGATCGCCGAGCGATATCCGCACCTCGTTGAGTTGATGGTCGCCAACGGTCATGAAGTCGGCACGCACTCGTACTGGCACCGCAAAGTCTATGAACTTGATCCCGAGACATTCGCAGACGACATGCGGCGGTCAGTTGACGTGATCGAGTCCGCGGGTGGTTGCAAGGTACTCGGCTTTCGAGCGCCGTCGTTTTCGATCACGCGTGGAACCGAGTGGGCGTTTGATGTGCTCCACGATCTCGGCATCAGGTACGACGCAAGCCTCTTTCCGGCGGACCGCGCCCACGGCGGGTATCCGTGTCAGGAAGGACCACACGTGTTTCACGGCGCCCCGTCCGGTCGGCCAATGCCCGAACTTCCCATGAGCATCATGCGACTTGGCCCGAAGCGGCTTGCGTTCTCGGGTGGTGGATACCTGCGATTGCTTCCGCTCTGGCTCATCAAGCGGGGATTCGCGCAGCAGCACGCCAGGGGCATGCCCACTGTGATCTATCTGCACCCACGCGATTTCGCGCCGGACTGTCCCCGTGTGTCCATGCCGCTGCATCGCCGGTTCAAGTGTTACGTCAACACGCGTGGAACCAAACGCAAGTTGCAGGCGCTCCTGCGGCGGTATCGCTTCGCGTCCTGCGCGGATGTGCTTGGGATCGACGCGTCAACCGGTTGACGGAATCGCGCTGACAAGATCGCATACCGCGTTCTGTAAGGCCTCGGCGTCGGCCCACGGCCCGGGAAGTCCCAGCAGCGACTCCAGGCGGCTTGTGTCGGCCCACGAGTTTCGTATGTCCGCTGATCGCGGTGGCGTGTGCGTGATGCTTGCGGCGGTGCCGGTGGCGGCTTCAAGCAGTGTGATGAGCGAGCGGAGGTTGGTGGCCACGCCCGTTCCGACGTTGATCGGACCGCCTGTGGGCGACGATGCCGCGCGGCACAGCGCCTCGACGGCCAGACCTACCGGAACAAGATCTCGGGTCTGGAGTCCGTCGCCGTGCACTTCGAGTGGCCTGCCAGCGAGCAGTGCCTCGGCGAAGATGGGCGCTACGGCTGCGTACGCGACGTCGGCTCGCTGGCCCCCGCCGATGACATTGAAAAGCCGCAGGCAGGTGCCGCGTTCGCCAAGGGCTGCCTGGACCACCTGCTCGGCGTCCGCCTTGCTCGACGCGTAGTGCGAGGCCGGGCCGATGGGGTCAGTTTCACTGCATGGGGGGGCATTGTTCGGTCCATACACAGCGCAACTGCTTGCCAGAACGAGGGTTGCGGCTTCGCGGGCCGCCACATCCGCCACCAGCCGAGTTCCCTCCACGTTGACCCGGTGGCACCGCTCGGGTTCCTGCTCGCACTCAGGCACAGACACCATGGCGGCCAGGTGCATGACAGCGTCAACGCCCGCGACCGCCGCTGCGACGGCCTGCGGATCGCAGACGGACCCGACGTGGAGCGACGCGGCCGCCGGCACATTGGCTCGCGTGCCCGAAGACAGGTCGTCCAGCACACGCACCGCGGCACCTCGCTCGATCAGGCCCCTCGTCACATGGCTGCCAATGAACCCAGCTCCACCGGTCACCAGAACGGTCCGGTGTGTCCATGCTTCGGGCTCGGTGCGCATGTCGCAATGCTACGGCGTGCGGTCCCCACGGGCGAACCCGCGGATGACGCCTGCGGTAGCCTGCGCTGCGTGGAACTTCGACTGCACAACACACTGAGTGGCCGTAAAGAGGCCTTCACGCCGCTGGATCCCGATGGGCGGACCGTCACCTTCTACTCGTGCGGGCCGACCGTGTACGACTACGCCCACATCGGCAACTTCCGCTCGTTCCTCAATGCCGACATGCTCCGCCGCACACTGGAACTCGTGGGATACGACGTGCGACACGTGATGAACATCACGGACGTCGGCCACATGACCGACGATGCGGTCGCGGACGGTGGTGGTGAAGACAAGATGGAAGTTGCGGCTCGCCGGCTTGCCGATGCCAAGAAGTCGGGCGAGGTGCCTGAAGGCGCCGATGTTGATCCGTCAGATCCGATGGCCATTGCCGACTTCTACGCCGAAGCGTTTCTTGATGACGCGCGAATGCTCGGACTTGGTGTTGCAATGGACGCGGCTGCGCATCCGGAACGCCTGCCGAGACCTACGCAGTACGTGGATGGCATGATCGAAATGGTGCAGTCGCTCATTGAGCGTGGGCACGCGTATGTCGCCAGCGATGGCGCGGTGTACTTTGACGTTCTGTCCTGGCCCGACTACGGAGAACTCTCGGGCAACACCATCGGTGACCTTCGCAGTGGTGAGGGCGGCCGTGTCGACATGGCGACCCAATCGGTCAAGAAGCATCCCGCAGACTTCATGCTCTGGAAGCCAGACCAGACCCATCTGATGCGGTGGCCGAGCCCATGGGGCGAGGGCTATCCGGGCTGGCATCTTGAATGCTCGGTCATGGCGCGTGGCCTGCTTGGTGAGCAGATCGACATCCACAGCGGAGGGGAGGACAACATCTTTCCGCACCATGAGTGTGAGATCGCCCAGTCGCGCGGCACGACAGGATGCGATCACTTCGCCCAATACTGGTTTCACACGCGGCATCTCATGGTGGACGGCGCCAAGATGAGCAAGTCCAGTGGGACATTCTTCACGATCCGCGACCTGCTTGAGCGGGGCGCGTCGCCAGCGGCCATCAGGCTTGAGCTTGTTCGCACGCACTACCGGATCAACGCAAACTTCACGTTGCAAGGCCTGCGAGATGCGCAGCGACAGGTGGAGCGATGGGATCGGGTGCGTGCGTGGCTTGAAGAGCACGCACAGGTTTCACGTTCGTGCGAGGGGCCACTCACTGCAGCGCTGCCGGACTTCACCGCGGCCTTGTGTGACGACCTCAACGTCGCTGGCGCCATCGGCACCTTGAACACTGCGATTGGTGCGTTGCAGATCGAGGCGGCGCCTGAGCCAGGCGAGGGAGGCGGTACCTGGGCCGACGAGTTGGCGGCGCTTCATCGCATGGATTCGGTGCTCGGCGTGCTGGACCTCGACGTCCGACCTCCGGCGGGAGGTTCGGTTGACGAGGATCGCATCGCCGAGTTGATTGCAGCAAGAGACGCCGCTCGCGAGGGCAAGGACTGGTTGCGTGCTGATGAACTACGAGACGAACTGCTGGAGATGGGCATTGCTATCAAGGATGGTGCGGTCGGAACCACCTGGGAGCGAGTCGTCCAATGAAGTCACGACCGATCATCGTCGGCGTTGCCGGAGGGATCGGATCCGGGAAGAGCATGTTTGCCTCGGCGATGAAAGGGCTCGGCTGCGTGGTGGTTGATGCCGATGCCGCGGCGCACGAGGTGCTGCAACAGCCGGACATACAGGAGACGCTCGCTTCGTGGTGGGGAAGCGACGTGAGATCGGCGGACGGCGTCGACCGGGCGAAAATCGCGCAGATTGTGTTTCAGGATCCGGAGGCTCGACGAAAGCTCGAGGGATTGGTCCACCCCCGGGTCGAGGCTATGTGCCGCGGCCGCATTGACGGGGCCGAGCCCGCCCGAGGCGTCGTTGTTCTGGATGCGCCGCTGCTCTTCGAAGCGGGGCTTGACGCATGGTGCGATTGCGTCGTGTTCATCGATGCGCCCGAAGCCGCGAGGATGCGCCGGGTCCGAGCGGATCGAGGCTGGAACGACGAGGCATTCCGCGCCAGATCCGATATTCAGATACCCCTTGACGAGAAGCGTGCCAGATCCGATCATGTACTTGTCAACGCGGAGGACCCAGCCGCGCTTCGGCGGCAGGCCGCCAGCCTTCTGGAGCGACTCCTACCGCGTACCGACTGACTCGTTGAATCACCGGTGTTCCTTCCACGCTTCGTGGTTGCCGTAGATTCAACCTCACCCCCGATGTTCAAATCGCGGACCTTCCCGCACAGACCGAGGTTTTCGTTTCATGTCCACAACGACCACGCCCAGTCCCTCGCAAGCACCCGAACGCACTAAGAGCGAACAGCGTTCCGACGGGGGAGATGACCGCAAGCACCAACAAGGCAAACACCGCTCGTCAAGGAAGCAGCAGATGGCGAAGAAGCGTCGACGTCGCAAGAAGCCGGCGGGATCGGTACCGGCGGTGCCGGTGGTAAACCTCGAGCCGGGATCGGTTCCGACCGACGAACAACTGGCCGAGGAGGCACGTGAACTCGAGGCGTCACTTGACGCCAAGACTCGCGCGAAGTTTGACAAGGCGAAGAAGGATGGCCTGGATCACGCCGTTCTTCAAAAGATGTCCGCGGGCGACTTGATCAAGACCGCTGACAAGGACGGCATCGAGCACGCGGCGACGATGCCCAAACAGCAGCTCGTATTCGAGATCCTTCGCACCCGCGCGGCTAAGCACGGCCTGATGATCGGTGAAGGGACCTTGGAGATTTCACCTGATGGCTACGGATTCCTCCGCAGTCCGGAGTACTCCTACCTGCCGTCGCCTGACGACGTCTACGTGAGCCCCGCACAGATCAAGCGGTTTGGTCTTCGGCGCGGCCAGATTGTCAGCGGGCTCATCAGGCCCCCGAAGGAGGCGGAGAAGTACTTCGCCATGCTGCGCGTTGAGTCGGTCAACGGAACTGACCCGGCCGAGGCATCGCATCTTCCAACGTTTGAAAACCTGACGCCGCTGCACCCGGATGAGCGGATCACGCTTGAGACGACACCTGAAGGTGTTGAAACGCGGGTCATCGACCTCGTGTCTCCACTTGGGTTTGGCCAACGCGGATTGATCGTCGCGCCGCCACGGACAGGCAAGACGGTCCTTCTGCAGAAGATTACGAAGGCCATCGCGACCAATCACGACGACGCCCACGTTATTGTGCTGCTCGTCGACGAGCGGCCGGAGGAAGTCACCGACTTCAAGCGGAACACCGCTGAATCGGTCGAAGTTGTGGCGAGCACGTTTGACGAACACGCGACCCGGCACATCCAGGTCGCTGAAATCGTGATGGAGAAGGCTCGGCGGATGGTCGAGGCCGGCCGCAAAGTCGTCGTGTTGCTCGACTCCATCACGCGGCTCGCTCGTGGCTACAACAATGCTGCGTCGGGATCAGGCAAGATCGGGACGGGCGGTGTGGACAACGCTGCGCTCATCAAGCCCAAGAAGTTCTTCGGTTCCGCTCGGAACATCGAAGACGGCGGGTCGCTGACGATCATCGCGACTGCACTGGTGGATACCGGGTCCAAGGCTGACGAAGTCATCTTCGAGGAATTCAAGGGCACTGGTAACAGCGAATTGCACCTGACCCGCAAGTTGGTGGAGAAGCGGATCTGGCCCGCCATCGACATTCCGGCGTCGGGTACCCGCCGCGAGGAACTGCTCCTGGACGAGAAGGAATTGGACCTTGTGTCGCGGCTGCGGAAGGTCGTGTCGGACATGAGCGTCGTCGAGGCCATGGAACTGCTCCGCAGCAGGCTGGCCAAGACGAAATCCAACGCTGAGTTCCTGATGACCATGAATCTGGGCTGACCGCCTCGGTGGTGCATCCAGTCAGCCATTCCCGTCGTATCCTGAGGGTCGGGCATCGCCCGGGAGGTCGACACGTGTCGCGTCACAGGTTCCGATCACATCTGCTTGCCTCCGGTATCCGCCGCGGCATCACCCTTGTGGAGATCCTGGTGGTCATTTCGATCATCGGCATCCTGCTGGGGCTGACCACCATGGCCATGATGGGTGGCAAGGACAGTGAGGTGATGCTGAAGTCACAGAATCACCTCCGCCAGATTGCCCAGTGGATGGATCAATATTCGTCCTCCAACCGCGATACGGTCGTGCCGTCGCGGTTCGACTACCTCGATGAGGACGGTATTGACACAGACGGCGATGGCGTCGTTGACATGCCGGACGTCAATCGGGCCGGCGGCGCGCGGTTTTACACGTCGACGGGGGCCGGCGATGACTGGCTCTCGCCGCCCACGGCCAATCCATTTCGGACAACCGGTGATCTCAGGCTTGACGGGCTCGCCCAGGGCTCATGGGCGGACATCCTGTGGGTGGACGCCAACTTGGGCTCGAGCGTCGACTTTGAGTCATTCCCGGTCATTGGAGCCGGATCAGACAACGTCTACGGTGGCCATGGGGCCGACAGCGTCGCCGCGCCAGGCTGGTGGCTCTACTCCCAGGATGGCAATCGCTTCGCCAACCCGCTGCGGTCGGCTGGGGTGAACACGTTCGATTATCCAAAGATCGACGCAGATGGCGTGCAGTTCATGCCATTTCACGGCAGTAGAGGGCTCTCGGACAGCAGTGACGACCCGGAGGGCCGGGCTGTCGGTCTGCCCACACCCATTGGCGGTGGTGCGTGGGAGAAGGGGCTGCCAGGTTTCTTTGCGGCCAACAACTTCTTTGATGCCCGGTCGCGGCGGGACATTACGGGTTCGGCGACCGATCCGTTCATGGACCGGTTTGTGACCCACGGCCAGGTCCGAGCGCCGGCCCGGAGCCTCTACATCGTGGATTCCTTCCGGGGAGAGTCGATTGGGGGCAGTCCGTTGGATGATCGGGCAAACTATGAGGCCCGGACTCGGGCAGCGTTCACCAATGACATCCTGGGCGACGCGCCGGCAGGCGGGGCATCAACTCAAGAGGTCGATTTCAGGTACAGCAACGGCGATTCTACGCTCGTACTCTATCTGGACGGCCATGTCGGGGGCGAGACGGCCTGGCGGAGTTGGGAGCAGATTGCCGGCGATCCTGCCATCGGAGACCCGGGCCGCGGGATCCGGATTCTCGACCTGGACAAGCGGCTGCAGCCGTAACGCCGAAGGGGGGATTGATGACTGTGAGATTGGTTGCCCGCCGAGGCCGTGGGGGACTTGCGAGCCAGCCGGATGCGGGTACAATCCCCGCTTCCGTCCCTGTTGGGACGGTTTTTCGTCGGCGCTGTTGCGGCGGCGGAATCCAAGTCGAGGTGGGTCAGGACGATCCCCGCCACCGTAGCTCAGTGGTAGAGC
>CAZMPA010000107.1:0-8181 GCA_964567915.1 uncultured Isosphaeraceae bacterium
CCAGTCGTTGGCCGCACTCCGAAATCGCCGTTCCTGACCCCGAGAAGGCAGATCGACCGCCGGTCACTTTATGTCGTTGCGCGACAACGGGTTACGGAACCGGTGATTCGTAAGTGTTTGCAGCACAGGCAGATAAAGTGACCGGCGGTCACTTGTTTGGGTCAGGTGTGTGGAGGCCAGCTTGGCCTCCTGAGAAGGTTGCCGCCGGGACCTGTTGGCTACGCTCGGGCATTGCTTTGGTAGAGCCTGTGCCGTCTGGGGAGAGGGGCCCGCGGGAGATGCGAGGATTCCAGCGTTGCCGGCACACACCCGATCCCCTCTTGAATAGCAGACTCCAGAGAGCGTCGGTCCCAGAGGGCCCGACCAGCCAGGAGCCGCACCACGATGGTCCATGACCGATCACCACGTCACATCTGCACACTTTCATCCGCCCTCACAGGCGGCCTCCTCCTTTGCGCTGCGCAAGCTGCGGCCGGGCTCGGCGATCCCCCTGACATCCCCGGAGGCGACGGCGGCTTTGATCCTCCCGTCGCAACGCTCATCAGCGGAGGCGTCGAGACCGAGTACCTGGATCTGCAAGCTGCCATCAACGATGCCATTGCAGGTGATCGCATCGCACTGGAGGCACGTACGTGGGAGGCCGGCCTTGTCATTGACGGCAAGTCGAATCTTCAGATCGAGGGCCCGTCCGCAAACTCCATGGCGGTCATTCAGGGTGATCTATCAGACCGCGGAATCATCGTCACAAACAGCTCGGACATCGCATTCAACAATCTCATGATTCGGGCGTGCGCTCCGCCATCCACGCCGGCTTCTGGGCTGCCCACCGGACGCGGTGGTGGCGTCCTGATCAGTTCCGGGAACCGCGTGTCGTTCACAACCTGCGACTTCGAAGACAACTTCGCCGCCGCAACCGGAGGCGCCGCCGCCATCGATCTCTCCGTGGACACGGCCTTCGATGCGTGTTCCTTCTCGAGGAATGAGGCCAATGGACAGGATGGAGGCGCCATTTCATCCAACGACTCCGACGGCCTCAGTCTTTCTGGATGCATGTTCACAAGTAACATCGCATCGGCGGGATACGGCGGCGCCGTGGCCGTCCATTCACCAAGCGGCATCGCTTCAGCGGTGTCTGGGTGCCTCTTCGACTCCAACACCGCACGTCTTGGTGGCGGCATCGCGGCCATTGGTGCCAACGGAACGAGCTCGGGCGAGATCCTGATTGGCTACTCCTCCTTCATGGGCAACCGCGGAACGTTTTCCGGAGGAAGTGGCGCGGCGCTCTACATGTGGGGCCCGATGTACAGCGAAGTGAACGCCACCGTGTTTTCCCGAAACCACAGCATGCACGGCGGCGCCATCAAGCTGTTTGGAGGCTACATCGAACTCTCCGGATGCCTCCTGGTGGGCAATCGAGGAACGGAGGGCGCCGACATTCTCAGCCTCCTCGACAATGCCACATCGCTTATTCAGAACTCGTTCACGGACTGCCAGTCGACGCTGAGTGCATCGGTGAATGGAACCTGGACCGACGGCGGGGGCAACGAACTGATCCCTCACTGCGGCTACACCGCCGATATCGATCTCGACGGAACCGTAGGCGTGGGGGACTTGATGGCCGTGCTCACACAGTGGGGCAATGAACCCCTGCAGGACGCCGACATCGCCCGCGAACCCGGCGAAACAGCAAGCGTGGTTGATGCGGCGGACCTCGTCCAGATCATCCAGGCCTGGGGGGACTCTAGCGGCCCGGTGGCCTGATCGGTTGCCTACAGTGCGGCGATGCAACTCCTGCACGCGGCACTTCTGATTGCGGTTTTCTCTCCACAATCGGACGCGCGGATCCACGCGCTCTTCCTTGGCGATCGCGCTTATCACCATCCGGACGCCCGGCTGCATGACGTGTGGGGTCCCCTGGCCAGGCGCGGCATTGTGCTTGACTGGGAAGAGGACCTTGACGCCGTCTCATCCGAGGTCCTCTCGCGGTACGTCTTCGTGGTGATGTATGCCAATCTCCCGACCCTTTCCAAGGTGCCCGAGGCATTTGAGACAGCGCTTGACGAGTACATTCGAGCAGGCGGCGGGTTTGCTGCAATTCACTGCACCAGCGGCTGCTTCACGGAATCACCGGAGTGGCACGATCTGATCGGCGCGAGGTTTCAGTCTCACGGTGCCGAAGTCTTCTCGCAGGACATCGTCGATGGCGAGCATGCCATTACGACGGGCTGGACACCATTTGAGTCCTGGGACGAGACCTATGTGCAGGAGCATGTTGAAGATGACCGCACCATTCTGACGGTTCGCGATGATGAGCCATGGTGCTGGGTCCGCGCGCATGGCGCGGGCCGCGTCTTCTACACGGCATCCGGGCACGACGAACGAACGTGGACCCATCCGGGCTGGCTGGACCATCTGGAGCGCGCCATCGTCTGGGTCTCGGGTGACGAGGCCGCGGCGCGACACGCCGGCTTCAGTCCGCCGCAGTTCGAGTTCGAGCGCCATGATTGGGTGCCGAACTATGAAGGGCATGACCCGCCGATGCCCCTGCAACGCGCATCAACGCCGCAGCAGGCGATTGACGCGCTCATCGTGCCGGGTGGGTTTCACGCGGAACTGTTCGCGGCGGAGCCAATGGTTGTCAATCCGATTGCCATGGATTGGGACGAGCGTGGCCGCTGCTGGGTTATCGAATCGCCCGACTACCCGAATGATGTCCGCGCAGACCGAGTTGGCAACGATCGAATCAGTGTGCTTGAGGATACCGACGGCGACGGAGCTGCCGACACTAAGACCGTTTTCGCGGAAAACCTCAACCTGCCGACCGGTCTGCTCAAGGTTGCGGGCGGCGTCATCGTTGCAGCTCCACCTGACTTGCTGCGCTATGAAGATGTAGACGGAGATGACCAGGCGGATCTCCGGCAGACGCTGTTCACCGGATTTGGAGCATGGGACACCCACGCCGGTCCCTCCAATCTGACGTGGGGACCGGACAATCAAGTCTGGGGAGCCGTGGGCTATGCAGACTTTGAAGATGACGCGGGTGGCTTTGGGTCAGGCCTATGGCGCTGGGATCAAACTGCTCCGCGACCGGAGTTTGTGGCGCAGTTTACGAACAATACGTGGGGGCTCGGCATCCGCGATGACGGCGAAGTCTTTGGCTCCACCGCAAACGGAGCGCCATCCTTTTTCGTCGGCACGCCGAAGCCAAACGTTGCCGCGAGCCATCCGGATCACGCGGGGGCCGCACCTATCTTTGACACTGCGGCCATCCATGCCGCGCTCCCTCGATTGCAGCAAGGCGACTTTATGGGGCAGTTCACTGCGGCTGCTGGCCATGCCTTCGCCACCGGCGAGCAGTTGCCACCGCACTGGCGGGACTACATGGCCTTCATCTGCGAACCGACGGCACACGTGGTGGGGCGGCAATACATTAGGCCTGATGGCTCGGGCTTTCGCGCAAGCGACTGCTTCAATCTGGTCGCCAGCACAGACGAGTGGTTCTGCCCGGTACAGGCTGAAGTCGGCCCCGACGGCGCTGTCTGGATTGCCGATCTGAGCCAGTTCATTGTGCTGCACAACCTTCCCGCCGATCCGGAACGCGGCCTTCCCTCAGTCGAGTTCGGACCGGGGAATGCGCATGTCAATCCGTTGCGGGACAGCGCCCACGGGCGTATCTACCGTCTCGTTGGTGGCAACTCGGGCGAGCAGCAAGATCTCTCGAATGCCGATACTGACGAGCTGCTTAGAGCGCTGTCAGACGCAAATCGTTTCTGGCGAACGACCGCGCGACGGCTTCTGGTCGAAGGCCTGTATGTGGAGGCCGGTCCTCGTCTCCATGAGATCGCACGCAGCAGGCACGACGTCGCCGCCGCGGAGGCCATTCGGACATTGCACGGTCTTGGCCTGCTGGGTACCCATGAAGCCGCCGCAACGCTGCAACACGCGATGGCCCAAGGCGGCCCGGCGGCCCGGCACGCGGCGATTGCATCACTGCCGCGCAGCGACCGCTCAGTCGGCCTCATCCTGAAATCCAGTGTGCTTGAACATGTGGACCCGGCTACGCGGCGGAACGCCTACCTCGCAGCCGCCCGTATGCCGCCTTCGCCCTCGCTCGGCGTTGCATTGGCCGCCCGAGCAGTGCTTGAGGAACCACATGACAAGTGGCTCCCGACGGCGCTTGCGTCAGCCGCTGTGACCCATGCGGACGCGTTTGTCGCAGCAGTGGCCCCATTGCTCAGCGAAGAGTCGATTGAGCCACAGAGCGTGCTTGAGAACGGTGGATTCGAGGAAGGCTCCGGCGACGCGCCGACAGGCTGGTCGCCCATGGTCTGGCAGGGCGACAGCACACACCGTTGGCCGAAAGAGGGGCGAGGCGGCACACGGTGCCTGTCAATTCAGTCAACCACTGGCGGTGACACCTCCTGGACCAGAACGACAGCGGTCAAGGCCAACACACGCTACCGGCTCCAGGGATGGATCAAGGCAGATGCAGTCACGCACCCCGGCTCAGCCCACGGCGCGCTGTTGGTGGCGCATCCGGGTAGTCACCGCACGCAGGCGGTCACTGACTCGTCGGACTGGACACATGTCTCGCACACCTTCACGACTGGTCCGGACCAGACCGTGGCGGACATTCATTGCCTCTTCGGAGGATGGGGGCAGAGCACTGGCCACGCGCGGTTCGACGATGTTGCCCTCATCGAGATTGGCGCTGCGAGTGACTTGCGTAGCGTGGTTGAGTTGGCACGCTGCCATGCGGGTGACTCGATCCGCTCGACTTTCGACAGACGCATCGATCTGGCCGGCGGTGACGCCGAGGCGGGCGCCGACATCTTCCGAAGCAACGCCACCGTGGCATGCTTTCGCTGCCACAGCCTCGACGGATCGGGAACCGGCATCGGCCCCGACTTGTCCGACGTTGGCTCCAGGCTCACCCCCGATCAGATCCTTGAGTCGATCCGCAACCCCAACGCCACGCTCTCGGACGGCTGGACGGCCCCCCGATCAGCCATGCCGGCATTGGCTCCATTTCTGTCGGACACCGAACTCCGCGACATCGTCGCATTCCTCACCAGCCGCAAGTGACCGCCGGTCACTTTATCTCGTTACGCAGCAACCTCTTACAAAACTGGCCTTTCGCAAGTCGTTGTCTGGAAGGCACATAAAGTGACCGGCGGTCAATGCCCTCCCCCAAGGCACAGTGGTGCCAAACGCCCTTCTTGACCCCAAAAACGCCGATCGACCGCCGGTCACTTTATCTCGTTGCGGCGCAAGGGGTTACAGAATGCTGATTTTGTAAGTCCTTGTATGGGCGGCAGATAAAGTGACCGGCGGTCGGTGGGGCTGTAGGTGGTAGAGGGGGTCGGTGGGCTCACAATTGTCGGATGCATCCGGGCTGCGGCGTTTGTTGGGTCGTACTGTCGATCGTCCCCGCCGCCGTCGAGACGGCCCGCCGCGGGATCGGCCCGGCCGAAAGACCGCGCCGCAAGGAGTCACCCGATGCACACATCCCTCACCGCCACCGTTGTGGCGATGGCTGGACTGGCAAGCGTCACGGCGAACGCCGCCTGCCCGACGGATCTCGATGGAACCGGCGCCACAGACATTGATGACCTCACACAGTTCCTCAGCAACTGGAATCAGCCGGGAGCAACCGACTTTGATGGCGATGGCGTCACCGACTTTGACGACCTTTCTCAGATGCTCGCCGGATGGGGCGCGTGCGGAAGCGACTGCACCGACCTCGCCCCCTGGACGTATGTGGTCATCCCCGACACCCAGTACTTCACCGTCTGGGCCAACGGTGGGTCGCCGGAGATGTTCTACAGCCAAACCCAATGGATCGCAGACAGCGCCGACTCGCTCAACACACGATTTGTCTCCCACCTTGGAGACATCGTCGAATTCGGAGCTGAGGATTGGCAGTGGGAGTTTGCCGACGCGGCCATGCAGACCCTCGACGGCGTGCGGCCGTACGGCATGACGTTTGGAAACCACGATGCCGACGATTACATCTGGGGGCGGAGCGACATCAAGTACAACAACTGGTTCCCTCGCACGCGGTACGACAGTCAGACCTGGTACGGCGATGGCTTCCCAGAGGGGAAGAACACAAACTCATGGCAGACGTTCACGGCCGGCTGCGCCGACTATCTCGTCCTGCACCTTCAATGGGACCCACCTGCTGACGTCCGCAGTTGGGCAGACGGCGTCCTCGCCGCCCACCCGGATCACCGCGTCATCGTCTCGACGCATGAGTTTCCCGGCAACTACGTGCTCTGGAATGAGGTCCTCATACACCACGCCAATGTGTTCATGGTCGTATCCGGACATGAGTGCGCACGTGAGCGACATCTTCCGCTGGTGAACGATGCTGGCAACACGGTGCACACCATCCTGTCTGACTATCAGTGCGACAACCCAAGCCAGGCACTGCTCCGCTACTACGTGTTCAACCCAGCCGACGACTCTGTGGAAGCAGTGACCTACTCGCCATGGAATGACACATACGAGACGGATGCTGACTCGTCATTTGTGTTCATCGCTGAGTATGGAACCAGTAGCCAAGGGTGCGACGACGTCGCCCCGTACGGCGGAACTCCACACACAGTGCCCGGTCGCATTCAAGCGGAGCACTACGATGAAGGCTGTGAAGGCTACGCGTTCCACGACCTCGACGCATTCAACGAAGGCGGCGCGTTTCGTCAGGACGGTGTTGATCTTGAGCCATGCACGGGTGACGACTACAACCTCGGGTGGACCCGAGACGGCGAGTGGGTGCGATACAGCGTCGATGTCGATGCCACCGGCGAGTTCATGCTCGACCTTCGCGTCGCCTCAGACGGCGATGGCTCCACCATCCACCTTGACCTCGACGGCACTCCCCTGAGCGGCCAGATTGACATTGACCCAACGGGTGGCTGGCAGTCATGGACAACCAATACAACTGGTCCCTTCAACCTCGACGCGGGACAGCACACAGTCACCCTGCACACCGACGACGGTGACTACAACTTGGACTGGATGGAGTTCCGTCGCGTGCCCTGAGCCAAGCCATCAGGCCTCAGGAAGCCGGCCCACCTCGTTCAAGCACATCCACGACCATCTCGATGCTCTTTTTCTAACCCCGTCCCCCGCCGCCACTTACGGAAAATCGACCGCCGGTCACGTTATCTCCTGCTCCGACAGGGCCTTACACAATCGCCGCTTCGTAACCCCTTGCACCACAGGCACATAAAGTGACCGGCGGTCACTTTATTCGGGTCGCGCTGTGGGACCCCTGTGGGGCCTCTCCTCTGGAGCGGAGCCAGTCGCACGCCCGGGCACCCGACATAACCATCTGCCTCGCACACACTTCTGCGGTTTCAAACACCTGTTTACGACCCCCGGACACTTTATCTCTTGTGTTGACAACGACTTGCAAAACCACGGTTTTGCAAGTCGTTGTGGGACAGGCAGATAAAGTGACCGGCGGTCGGGGGCTAGGAGCCGGGTTTGCAGCAGCCGGCTGGCTCTTTGCCGGCAGCCTGGGCGTCGGCGATGGAGCTGTACTCCACGCGGTTGTCCTCGCTGATCCGCTTGGCGATCCCGCACCCCGCCTTGTGGAACTTCTTGCTTCGCTTGGACGCCACAAACGCGCCATCCCCCGACGGCTCATCCGACTCCTTGGGCGGCGACTTCTTGGCCGCCGGCGGGGCCCGCTTGGGCGCTGCACGAGCCGCCGCCAGCGCAGTCGCCGTCGCAGCTGCAGGCCAAGCCGGCGCCGTTACGCTGTCGCCTTCACCTTCTCTGGGAACCAGGTCCACCACGATCGGATAGTGGTCCGATGCATATCCGGCCGGAATCGGGTCGTTCCGCCAGTCGTAGTCCTCGGCGCTCGTGCCCAGAACAAAGCCGCTGCCCTCGACAAGTTCATCGAGCGCCGACTTGTTCAAGAGCATGAAGTCGATGAGGCGACCGCTCGTGTGCGTCTTGCGAAGCGGCGAGGCGTCGTCGTGATTCAGGTTGGCGCCGCGAAGCGTCATCGCATCCACCATGCCACCGCGGAAGTACACCTGCATCGACCGGTCCCAGGGCTGCGCGTTGAAGTCACCAGTGACGATGATGTTGCGGTCCGGGTCCTGCATCGAAAGCTGGCCGACCAGATTCATGATCTGGATCGCCTCGGCTTCTCGCAGCCAT
>CAZMPA010000108.1:0-7906 GCA_964567915.1 uncultured Isosphaeraceae bacterium
GGAGCGAGCAACTCGGGCGCGGACAATTCCATGGTCTTCTTCGATCCCGTCGCCGACCTCAACGAAGCACAACGGATCGTGGATGACGCGCGAGTTGAGCTCTACGAACGCCGCCGCGCCAGCGTCGCCAGGGCCAATGCCGACAACCGGCTGCGAGAAGCGGAGCGGCGACAGAACCGCAGCGCTGGGCAGGACCGCGTGGGCGCCTGCTGCTTCTATGTGTACGTCAAGGACATCGTCGGCCGCGGCCCCGCATGGGTCGCCGGCTACAACCTTGATCGTGCGGATGAAGACGACTGCGTTGCCTACGTGAACGGTACGCCAGGTGGCGCTGGGTATCCCGGCGTCTACACAGATCTCGCGCTGGCGCCATTCGACCCACCACAACCGAACGACCCAGACTTCGTCGACCCGGTGTACGAGTACTTCGACACGGGAACCTCCGACAGTTGCCGGCCATTCGGCGCGTGCTGCACCAATGCTGACGTGCGTGGCGGCGACGACGCCTATTCGGACGATTGCGACGACCCGGCGGTGTTCCAGGCCCGGCAGTGGGAAGGGTCGGACCCCACCGTCGACGCTGGCACAGAAGGCAATAACTGGTACTTCGGGTATAAGGCCTACGACAACTGCGCTTCCTGTGTCCTCAAGTACGGCATCTGCTGCTTCCGAGAGGAAGCACTTTCCGAAGACACCACTGGATTCACAGCCGGAACCAAATTCCCACTCTGTGACGCCATGTCGGCCACGACAGCCGCTGCGCCAGGTGTGCCGGATCCCGTGACGAATTGGCCAGCCGCAATGGTCAACGGCGCGTACACATGGGGGCAGCCCGCCGTGGCCGCGGGACCACTTTGGGCATACACGGGTCAGGCGGGCGCTGCAGACGTCAACTTCTTCCCGCAGTGGCAGGGGTTCGGTCTCGAAGTCGGCGCCGACCCGTGGACCGGGTCCAACCCCTACTGGAAAGGCTCCAGCACACCGGGCGGCACCATCGTCATCGGGAATTCGCGGCTTGTTACCAACGATGAAACCGAAGCGGCCTGCGGGCGGTGCACGTCGATCGAAGGCGCATTCATCATGCCCCCCGGCGAATCCGGCATCAACCCTTCAGACCCCACCACATATCCGAAGTTGTTCTTCGAAGGCTTGTTTGCATGCGGACCGAACGGCTACGCCGGCACGTCGCGGGCGTACATTATCGACTGCGAAAGCGGAGACGCGGAACCGGGCGGCGAGCACGACAAGTATGAACTCGGCTCCTGTACTACGACCCCTGGCGAAACAACACTGGTGTCCAAGGCGACCTGCGATGAGACCGCTCTGGCGCTCGGTTTCAGCGGAGGTCTCGCCAACCCCCTCTGGCTGGCGAACATGATCGACCCAGCGCTGCTGGTGCCGGATCCCCAGACCGGAGCACTGGTTCACGCCATTCACCAGAACCAGTATCGACCGACATGGTGCACATGGTTCACGCCCCCAGCCAACTCACTTCCTGACGGGATCGATCCGGGTCTCGGGTATTACTCATGGTGCTCACCCATCAATCCGGGTCGGCCCGATGCGCAGGATCCCCTTTGTGCCGGTGACCAGCCGGAATTCATTGTGCCGCCCTGGGAGTACATCGGCACCTACATCGAGTGGACCGGCTGGGACCCCTCCCGCTGGTACAACGAGATTACGACGCTCAACCGAGCCGAGACCGGCGATCCAAACTGGCAGTTCCTCAATCTGACTGAAGCAGAGTTTCTGGAGTGGTATCCCCCGCTCGACGGTACCGTCGGCCTCTTTCCGGGACCGACGTCCGAGGACTTCCCGGGCATTCGCGACCCCGGTCACTACGGCCAGACCGTCTCGTTTGCCATCCCCCCAACGTGCCTCGAGTTCGAAGGCTCGCTCGGTCTTGCAACGCAGCGAGGTGTTTCGCTGCCCTGGGACACGCCCGCAGGCGAGTCACTCTGGCCCGTGTACCCGGGCTGGAACCGCTGGGTCCACTGGTGGCAGCTCCAGAATTCAGACCCGGACTTTGAGGACCCACTCGCCCAGCAGGTCCTCTACCCGTGGAATGACGGCTGGAACCGTTGGATGAACACCATCTACCTGTTCGACATCGGAGAGCCCACGCCCTATCCCGTGTTCCACGGCAAAGGCCGCTATCTCAACCACACCCAGCGGGGCACCACGCCCTGGGAGTACATGGGCGATCAAGTGCCCACGCCGGACAACTCCGGTGACTCCTACATCTGGCCAAACGCGATCACGACGGCAACCGATCGCGTGGGCAACCCAGTGTACGGAAGTTGCTACTTCCCCCACAGCGCCACATTCCCGACGCTGCTGGACACGTATGACAATGAGTCATACCCAGCCGAGCAAGAGTGCTACATCGGCAACTACTGCGATGAGCAGAGTTGCTGTGAGGCCGTGGAAACAGTTGTCCCCGGATGCTGCCCAGTGCAAGCCGGCTGGGACGTCTGGGACGCCGAGTGCGTGCAGGTGGCGCTTGACCTCTACCTGCAGGATCGGGGCACAGCCGGACTCGACTTTGCCGACTACACATGCCGCGGCATCACGCCTTTCCTGTCCCCCGAGTATCCGGACTGGGAGACCTACCAGCCCGAGTACGTGTGGCCGGAAGGCACTGCCGCGCCGGAGGTTCTCTACGCGCTGGGCCAGTACAACCCCGACCCACGAAACATCCAACTCGACCCGATGCTGGCGGCCACGCTTCCGAACTGGATCGATCCCTCCGCAACGGGCCTACCGCCCTGCACTGTCGCCGATACCAGCTTGGAGAACTCGCTGAAGCCGGGCCTCCCCGTGCCGCCGACCGACCCGGGCTATGACGACTACGCGCAAGCTCGAATGCAGGCCGGGCGTCTGTACCAGTTCGCGCCGCGATGCCAGGGCATCCTGTCATCTGCCGGCCAGTGCAATGTCCCCGGATCGCAGTCAGGCAAGAGCGCCTGGACCGAGGTCGCCGAAGACGAGAGTCTGCTCGTCGGCTGTCAGGACTACGACTGCTGCATGCGGGTCATCGCGACCTTGCTGCAGGAGAAGGACGCAGCCAGCGACGGCGATCTCTACAGCGATGCTGAGTGGGGGGTCTTTGGGCACATGGGCGGCGCCGTTGGCGAGCCCACACCGCCGCTCACCGGTCAGTGGACGCCGTACATGGCCATGACGGCCCGCAACATCTGCTACCCGTCCGTCACGAGCGGAACGGAAACACCCGACTTCTTCCCGCTCCAATTGAACGCAGGCGTCAAGGGATACAGGCAGGAATTCGGGAGCCTCTCCAACGACTACGCTGAGTGGATTCAGGGGCCGGACGGCTCACGGGTCAGTGACGGACTCACCGACGAAGGTGAGCCGAACCCGCTCAGCCAACTCATCTGGGCGCCGTTGTCCTGGTCGAACCCCACCGCTGCCGGAACCGGCACGTGCGGAACTCCCCACCAGAACATCTACAGCATGTGCCCCGAGCCGTGGTACGCCGCGGCTGGCCTTGGCGTATGGCCCGAAGTCGACCCCCTCGGCCCCGCCGAGTACGGGACGACGCCACCTGACACGTGGACTGCTCGTGTCAATGAGTTGGCCAACGCCAGCGGCATCGCCCTGAACGCGTACGGCGAGGGCGTCAACATTGCCGTGCTCGGCGAGGCTGCCTGGCTGCAGGCAGGCACGCCCTTCAACCCGGGCGGCGCACACGAGGATCTGGGCAACGTCATTCTCGAAGGTCAGGCCATCGGCCTGCCGGACATCACGCTGGACTACTCCGACCCCGAAGCCACCGCCCGCTGCACAGCTGTTCTGGGCGTCATTGCGGCGACCGACAACGGATTCGGAGTCACCGGCATTGCCCACGCAGCAACGACGATGTTCTTCCCGACGCGAACGCTCCCCAGTGGATCCTCCACTCCCGCCGAACGAATGGAAGACGCGTTCTTCCACGCCATGTCGGTGCTCGACGTCGGCGACGTGATGGTGCTGGCCTTCAAGTCGACGACAGGAGACGACTTCCTGCTCAGCGACCAGGAAGTCCTGCCGCTCATCCAACTCGCGGCGGCAGGTGGCATTCACGTCGTCATCCCAGCCGGAGACGCTGGCGCCGTGCTTCCGGATGTCGATGACTTCACCGGCTCAGAGAATGTCTCGGTCATCGCGGCAGCAACGCCGTCGAGCGAGGACAACTACGCCCGCTGGTGGTCATCCAACTACTCGGAAACCGACACCGTCACGGGCGCAAGTCCAACCGCGTTGTCCGCCACCATGTGCGCCTGGGGCGGCGGCGTCACCACAACTGGTGGCAATGCCAACCTCACGCTGCTCACCATTGACGGCGCTGCGAGCGTTGCGGCCAACGGCACCTACAGCCTGACCGAAACCGGCCGAACGCGGTCGTACACCAACGACTTCGGAGCTCAACTCGACGGGTCTCTGGCCGCCGCGGCTCAGGTCGCGGCGTCCGCCGCATCCGCCCAGAGCTTCTGCCGTCAGTGGTACGGCGAGCGGCTGCTCCCGGGCGTACTCATCAACCGAATGTACCGATCAGCCGTCTACGGCAACGCGGGCGGCACACCGACCGGCGTGGCGAATCCGGCCGGCACGATGGGACGCTTCGATTGGGATCTCAACCAGGCTGATCCCGAGAACAGATTCGTCGGGCGGATGCCACAACTCGGAAAGCTCTTCGACGATCTCGTCACCAATGTGCCCGAGGACGATGACTTCGGAGACGAACTGCCGTTCCGCATCATCCGCATGGACATGATCACCGGTGACCTGCTCGACGGCACCAGGTTCAGCGTTGAGCTCGAGGCCGACGACGAATGGACTCAGTTCCGTAGCTGGCAGGTCGGGTACGGGCAGGTGTCCATCCCAACCGGTGTCTACGTCCCGGGACCGGTCTACTATCCGGACGGCGCCGACATTGTCGACGTCCTCTTCACGTGCGAAGTCGGCGAGGACATCATCGGCGGCGCCGACTTCGGCATTGACACAACCCGCGCCGGACCAGACGTGGGCGGCCAGTATTCCGTCTGGGTGTTCAGTTTCCGAGCCAGCAGGTGGATCTCCTTCGTACCGCAGGACACCCCCGCCGGTGATCCCCCGACCGAGTACAACGCGTTGCCCTTCGACGGAGCGCCTCCCGGCATCGAGCAGTACCTCGAGCCCGGCACCAACCGGATGTATATCCGAACGCTCACCCGCGCGAACGAGCCCGTGCCATACGTGTGGTACATGGACTATCTGACGATCTCGGACCTGATCAGTCCACGGCCTCCAGGCTGATCGAGCTGACATCTCAATCATTCAAGCAACCCCCGCACGCTTCGTGCGGGGGTTGTTCGTCCCCGTCCCCCTGGAGGGGGGACAGGCCGCGAAGCGGCTTAGGGGGGAGTGGTTGACAGCATCGCCACTGACGTCGTTGCCAGCACAACGCACCCCCTCAGTCGCTCCGCGACAGCGCCCCCGCAAGCGAGGGAGCGGGCACGCACGCTCCTATGCCGTCGCCCCGCGGTAGATCATGATGATCCGATTGCCCGGCGGCACGACCTCGACTTCTGTCATGAACGCTCGCATCAAGCTGAGCCCTCTCCCCGACGCGATGGTCAGGTTCTCTTCGGCCGTCGGGTCCGGCACAGCATCTGGATCAAACCCCGGCCCCTCGTCCGCGACCTCGAGCCGCACGACACCCCCACCAATCTCGGCCGAAACATCGATGGGGCGTTGTTCATCCCCGACATGCCCGTGCCGCACCGCATTGGCGAGCGCCTCCTCGAGCGAGAGGCGAACCGCAAAGGCGGCCGTCTCGCCGAAGCCCGCATCCTGCAACGCCGCCTGCACCGCTTCGATCACCTCGTTGCAGTCAGTCCGGGTCCCGCAGGTCCGCCACGAGCGGCTCCATTGATCAGCGCCTGTCATCGCCTCATCAAGCCCTCTTGTGCCCCGCAGCCAGGCCGCAACAGCCGTGAGCCGCAACTGACTCCACGCCGCGGGTCCGCATCACGCCTCGCCAAGCAGATCCGCTCTGGCGGCAGCGTAGTCCTCGGCCATCGCCAGCACCTTATCGAGACGCGTGATTCGGAAGACCTCACAAATCGGATCGCCAACATTGATCATGCACAGGCCGCCATCGAGATCCTGAAGACGGCTGTTGAGCGTGATCAACATGCCAAGCGCCGAGGACGACAGATGCTCCACGTCCGTGAAGTCCAGCACCATGCTCGGTGATGGCGCGTCCGCGACAACCTTGTCGATCTCCTCACCGATCTCGCGAATGATCAACTCATCCAGAATGTGCCGGTCGAGCAGGCGTACTTCGACGATGCCGCCATCGTGCCTGACACGCACATGCTTATGCTCGTTGGACATAACACGCTCCTCGGGGCCCGCAAGCGGCTGCGCCCGAAGCGGCAAATGACGCGTCCGAGTCAGGCTCGCGAACTCTCTTGGCTCACTGAGAGAAGGCCGAGCCCAATCGCAGTTCCTCGTTGAGACCTGGGAACAGTTGGTCCTCGTTCTCGTGCTGCAGGATGATCTCCGGACGCAGCAGAATCAACATCGTGTTCTCCTCCGTCGCCGTAATGCGATTGGCGAAGAAGCGGTTGATGTACGGAATCTTCGAGAGCAGCGGCACGCCCGCTTCGGTCTCGTACTCGTCCGAGGTGCGGTAGCCACCGAGCATGGCGGTGCCCTTGTCCGGGACGGACGTTGTCACGCGAAGCTGCTGCACGCTCACGACCGGCAACTGGATCTGGCCGATGAACGGCGAAGCGCCACCACCTCCGATGCCGCCGCCGCCCGCCGCACCCGTTGCGAATGCGTTCGAGATGGCGTCCAGTTCGGACTTCTGGAAGTTGACGTTCATGGTCACGTACCGACGGTCGGACGACGCCGCACCCTTGATGTGCAGCATGATACCAACGTTCAGCGTGGCAACCTGCGGCACAAAGGCGCCGGAGCCGGTGCCCGCGGCCGCTGTGAGGCTCGCCACGTAGGCCTGCTCCGTCGTGATCGCAATCCACGCGCCCTGACCGTTGAAGAACGTCAGCCGCGGAGAGGCGAGTGAGAGTGACCGCTCGTCGGCCTGCGTCGCCTTGACGAGCAGATCCACCTGGATGTCGTCCAGATACTTCATGCCGAAGCCCAGAGCCGGCGCGTTGCCGAGCATCTGCTGCGCGAAGAGCGGCGCGCCACCAGACGCGATCGACTCGACGAGGCTCAGACTGTTGTTCACCACCCCGATCGGACTCCAGCCCGGGTTCTGTGCGCCGAGACGAATCGGCGCGCCAATGTTAGCGTCGCCGCTGAGCAGGTAGTCAAAGCCAGTCTGGTCTGCGTTGGTCCGACCGCTTGCGGCGCCCCAGTTGATGGTGTTTGCGGGGGCGGCGGGCTGGCCGTTCTCGTCAACCTGATTCACCGTGCCGTACACGACGCCTGGCTTGAGCTGCCCGGCGGTCGAGCCGGACGCCGCGTCGAAGAAGAAGTCGCTCAGATTGGCGTTCCTATCGGCCTCCGTCATCTTGTCCCACAGGCCGTTGTTCGTGTTGAAGTAGAGGTCCAGGTCGACTCCGATCTCTTCAAACCAGTCGGTCTGAATGCGAAGGAATCTCGCCTCAACGCTGATCAGTACCGATCTGGCCTCGCGAAGCTGGCGGAGCAACTTGCCGATCTTGACGTGATTGGCGGGAGTCTGACGAACCACGAGATTGCGGCTGAAGAGCATCGGGTCGCCGATGGCATCTTCGAACCAACTGTCCGGGTCGACGTTTCGCTTGATGATATCGATGAGGTTGTTCAGCAGTTCCTCTTCGTCTGCAGCGTAGTTCCCGTAGACGCCGGAACCACCACCACCGCCACCACCGCCGCCGCCACCGCCGCCGCCGCCGCCGCCACCGCC
>CAZMPA010000109.1:0-7899 GCA_964567915.1 uncultured Isosphaeraceae bacterium
GGCGTTGCTGGACCGCGCGTCCACACTCCGGGCAGTGGCGGGGGGGCACAACCCCGAGGCCATGGCCGCCCTTCGGGCGGAGGGCGACGGGGCCGCCCCACAAGCGGACTGAGCCGTCGCGGCAACCCCTGAACCCGCGGAGCCCCGGAATCGACTGGAAGTCTCGCTGGTCGCTCCGTAGTCTTCGGGGATGGGCCCAACCTGGGCCCCGAGAGGAGTCGGGCCATGATCCCGGTCGCCCTGACATTGATATGCGTTGTGGCCGCAACCTCCGGCGAAGCGACTCCAAAGGCGGCGACGCCCCCAGGGGGGCTGAGCCAGGAGATGATCGAGAACATCGCCGACCAGCGACTGCGGGCCGACGGGCTCGGCCCAGGCAGCCTGTCGAGCGCCCTGTTCCCTGTGCTTCGCGAGCGGACGATCGAATCGATCCAGTTGAGGCACCGGGTCCAGGCTGTGGAAGAGGAGTTTCAGGAACTCCAGGCGCAGTTCGCGGCGCTCCGGAAGTTCGTCGAAGACCACGACCAACTCGGCCAGGACTACCAGTCTTATCAGGCGATCATCGACGAAACACGCAAACTGACGGCCGCGCAGCAGGACCTCAAGCGGCAGCAGGATCGGGCCGAGCGTGACCGCAAGCGGGAGGAGGCTCGCGTCAAACGGGAGCAGGCCGCCGCAAAGCTGAAACAGGCGAAGGCGGTGACGCAGCGTCTGGAGAAACTCGGATTCTCAACGATCGGTCAGGATGTCTGGCTCAGCCGGTCCGCCTACGCCTACGCATCGACAAACGTCTCAGAGCAGCAGGTGTACTTCCAGCAGACGGCGAACGGTGAACTGGCGCCAGTGACCACCATCGAGAACCGATCTGAGATTGACTACACGCACATGACGATTTCCGGAAGCCTGCTCAACGGCGCGGCGATCACCCGGAACATCGGTGTTGCATTCGTGTTTCGCGACGCGCACGGCAACCAGATTGGACAGGAAACGGTCGTCATCGAGAACGCCCGCCCGGATGTGCCGTACCCATTCACCGGCGAGTTGATCATGGCCTCCGACCAGCCCTTCGCCAGCCACACCAGTTGGGTGCTCTTTGCCGACACGTCGCCGCCTGCAACCGTCAGCACGCCACAGGCGGCACCCGGAGCAAGGACGCCGGCTGCTCCATGAACCCCGCGCTGGATCTGCAGCCGACCAATGGCTCGCGTCGCCGCAGGGTGATCGCGCCCCTTGTGATTCTCGCAACAGCCGTCGGCATCATGCTCTGGAGCAACCCTGGGGAAGCCCATCAGGAACGCGTGGCAGCGCTGACTGCGGCTGCCGAGCATGTCTGCAATCCGGAATCCGCTCCATCTGACATCGTCTGGCCAAGCCCGGTCCTGCGAACCATGTTCGAGACACACGCCGCCGACTGGTGTGAGGGGGGCCGCGTCACCAAACTCACAGTCAGGCCCCAACCAGCAGATGAGGACGCCGTCGTGATTGGGCCATTGGGACAGCCGGCGTTGGCAGTCCGCTTTTTGTCCGATGCCGCGGAGCTCACCGTCGTCGAGGTTCGTCTGATCGAATCAGCGCCCGCGGCAGAATCCGAGACCGCGGGGAGGTAGCCTGCACACATGGACGTCTGGATCAATGGTGAATTCATGCGCGACACCGATGCGCAAGTCTCCGTCTTCGACGCGGGGCTCCAGCATGGCATCGGGCTCTTTGAGACGATGGCAACGCGAAATGGACGCTGCTTCCGCGCCCGCGATCACATCGACCGGTTGATCGAATCGGCCCGTATGCTCCGCCTGACGGATCGCCTGCACGCCGAGCCGCTTGAGGCCGCAGTCCAGAACGCCATCGACCACGCCGATGTGCAGGAGGCCAGAGTCCGGTTGACGGTCACCGGGGGCGACCTGAACGCCCTTCGCAGCACCGGGGCAGGGCCACAGGATCCGACGCTGTTCATCGTGACGCAGCCACCGACCAGGTACCCCGAGACCTTTTTCTCAGAAGGCATCGCCGCCACCCTCGCGCCGGGGCGGCTGAATCCCTGGCAAGTTGGCGCTGGCCACAAGACGCTGGACTATTGGTCGCGGATTTCCGCGCTGCAATCGGCCGCGGCGGTTGGCGGCGGTGAGGCGCTGTGGCTCACGCCAGACGCCAAGGTGGCCAGTGGGTCGGTCAGTAATCTGTTCCTGGTGGCGGGCGGGGCACTCATCACACCGCCAGCGCGGGATGAGCAGGAACGGGGAGATCTCATTCCGCCGGTGCTACCTGGCATCACCCGCGCGGCCATCATCGAGCTGGCCGAAAGGGCCGGCCTGACGGTGCGCCGAAGGCTGCCGAGCCTCGATGACGTCATGGAGGCCGATGAGGTGTTCCTGACGAATTCAAGTTGGCACGTGCTGCCCGTGACGTCTCTGGGCCTCACAGTCCGCGGAGACGACGACGATGGTGAGCCGGAATTGCGTCGCCACCGAATCGGAGAAGGTGAGGTTGGCCAGACGACGGCGGATCTTCGGGCAGCCATGCTCGAGTGCATCGAGCAGGAGACGTGCCAGGACGCCCCAACATGACCGAGGGTGGCGGCCACTGGCGATCCGGCGGCATGCCGGGGATGGGAAGGGCCTTTCGGGTCATGCAGTCGCGGCCTACCGGGCCGGGCCGGATCGCGATGCTCGTCTTTCTGATCATCTTGGCGCTTCCGCTGCTCGCCCTGGCGATTGTGGCTGGCATCGTGTCGATGGCAGTCTTTCTTGTGCTCGCCGGCTGGAACCGGCTGTTCAAGCGAGCCACCCCCGACTGGGCAGCGCACGATTCCGAAGGCAGAAAGGGCGTCCGAGTCAAGCGGTGAACAACCCGTGGACGTCGGTCGCGCGGCTGGCCGGCCAGTATGATCGCCATGCCCGCCATGACCACTTCTCCCCGTTTCACGCACCTCCATCTGCACAGCGAATACTCGCTGCTCGATGGGCACAGCCGCATCTCGCCGCTCATCGAGCGGATTGCCGAACTCGGTATGACATCCGTCGCGTTGACCGATCACGGCAACCTCTTCGGCGCCGCCGAGTTCTTCACGACCGCGAAGAAAGCCGGTGTCAAACCCATCCTCGGGATCGAGGCCTACGTCGCGCCTGAGGCCCGCGCCCTCCATCGGCCCTCGCAACTCGGACCGGACGGGGGCTTCCATCTGGTTTTGCTGGCGCGAACCACGCAGGGGTGGCAAAACCTGCTTCGGCTCTCAAGCGACGCGTACCTGTCCGGCTTCTACCGCAAGCCGAGAATGGACAAGGAGATCCTGAGCGAACTCAGCGAGGGGCTGATCGCCATCAATGGCCACCTGGGCTCGTCGCTGGCGTATCACCTCGTCCGCTTTGAGCAAACGGGAGACAAAAGCCATTGGCAGGCCGCCCTCGACGAGGCGACCTGGCACGCCAGCACATTCGGGCCCGATGAACATGGCCAGCCGTGCTTCTTTGTTGAGTTACAACGCCTTGGCGTTGAAGACCAGACGGCCATCAATCCCCATCTCATTCGGCTCGCAGAGGAACTTGACCTGCCGCTTGTGTGCGACAACGACGCGCACTTCATCAGAGCAGAGGACCACGACTCACACGACACGCTCTGCTGCATTTCCATGGGCCGCACCAAGAATGATGAGTCGCGGCTGACCTATCCACCGGACATCTATGTGAAATCGCCGGAGCAGATGGCGCAGGCATTCCATGATGTTCCAGAGGCGATTGAGAACACAAATCGGATTGCGGAACGGTGCGACGCCGACATCGACTTCAGCGAGAGCCATGCCCCGGTCGTTCGGGTCACTGCGCCCGAAGAGGACGCCGTGTGGAATGGCGACGAAGACCTCACGGAGTGGTTCAAGCAGTGGTGCACACGCATTGAATTGCACCCGTACGACGCCGAGAAGGACACTGACGTCGATCGGGACGGACTGGAGGCTGAGTGCGATCGAGCGCTGCGATGTCTCGCCGAGGCAGGAATGATTTGGCGATATGGAACCAGGGGCATCGATGAAGCTATTCGGGCCCGGTGTGAGCGGGAACTTCGCATCCTCTCTGAGAAGCGAATCAGCGCATACTTCCTGATCTGTTGGGATGTCGTGAACTGGGCCAGGCAACGGGGAATCCCAGCAAGTGCTCGTGGAAGCGGTGTGGGAACGATGGTCGGGTACGTCCTGGGGCTGTCCAACGCCTGCCCGGTGAAGTACGGCCTGCTCTTTGAGCGGTTCACCGATCCTGATCGCTCCGAGTACCCCGACATCGATATTGATATCTGTCAGAACGGCCGCGGCGACGTCATCCAATACGTCCGCGAGAAGTATGGGCACGTTGCCCAGATCATCACGTTTGGACGACTCAAGGCGCGAGCCGCCATCAAGGATGTGTCACGCGTCATGGGCCTGGAGCCGGTGGAGGGTCAGAGGCTCTCAAACCTCGTTCCGAACGAACTCAACATCACGATTGACGCTACGCTTGAGTCTGCGCCCGACCTCAAGCGTGAGTACGACCAGAATGCGTTGACCAAGCGTGTCGTCGACGAAGCCAGGAAACTCGAAGGCCACGCTCGGCATGCTGGTGTCCACGCGGCCGGTGTCGTAGTTGCGACCCAGCCCCTTGACACGATTGTTCCTCTCTGCAGAGTCAGTGGCAACGACGAAGCTGTCACCCAATGGGATGGGCCAACGTGCGAACGGGTTGGCCTGCTCAAGATGGACTTCCTTGGTCTGCGAACACTCTCGACGCTGGAGTTGGCCAAGGAGCTGGTTCGCGTCACGCTCAGTGAGGAGGCGATCTGGACGGCAACAGGCCGAGAAGTTGGGGATGGGGCCCACCCGCTCGACCTCGACCGGATTCCCTGGGACGACCAGAAAGTGCTGAGCTTGTTCAGACGCGGCGACACGTCTGGCATCTTCCAGTTTGAGTCTGCGGGCATGCGACAGTTGCTGCGCGAAATGCAGCCAGACCGCCTGGAAGATCTCATTGCAGCCAACGCGCTCTATCGCCCGGGGCCAATGGACCTGATCCCCGAGTACAACGCGCGAAAGCATGGGCAGAAGGATGTCCCGAGCGTTCATCCGATTGTGGACGAGTACACCGCTGAAACCTATGGAATCATGGTGTATCAGGAGCAGGTCATGCAGATCGTGCACGGCCTGGGTGACATCCCGCTCCGCCAGGCCTACACGCTCATCAAAGCGATCAGCAAGAAGAAGGTCGATGTCATCGACTCTGCCCGAGGTGGATTCATTGAAGGCTCGGCCGAGAAGGGACTCTCTCGCAACGAAGCGGAGAACCTCTTTGACCTCATCCTGAAATTCGCAGGGTATGGTTTCAACAAGTCTCACTCCACGGGCTATGCGATCATTGCCTACCAAACGGCGTGGTTGAAAACATGGTTCCCTGTGCAGTACATGGCCTCGGTCCTGACGTTTGAGAGTGGTGCCAAGAAAACGGAAGACTGGGCGCCCTATCTGGAGGACTGCCGACATGTGCGGTTCTCAGATCACTCGGACGCATTGCCACACGAAGGCATTGAGGTCATGGGGCCCGATATCAACCAGAGCCGTCGGCGGTTCACCGTCGTACACGGGGAAAATGAGACGACATCAGCCCTGAACGGGGCCATTCGTTTTGGGCTCGGCGGCATCAAGGGTGTTGGGCAGGCGGCCGTGGAAGCACTCATCACGGAGCGGGACGCCTCACCACCCGAGTCGGCCCGCCCCATGCGGTTCTACAAGCTGATGAATCGCAAAGCGTCCGAGGTGTTCGCGACGCTCAGCAGTCTGCTCGCCGACGACCGATCCGGCTTCGTCGAGAAGACGGCCACGCCCGAGCGCTCAACCGCGCCACACTCGAAGCGCTCATCAAGGCCGGCTCGCTTGACTCACTGCATGGCATCCGGAGTCGCGCAGCCATGGCGACTGGAGCTGAGTCTGCACTGCGGGCCGGACACAGCCTCGCCCGCGATCAGGCGTCCGGGCAGGGTCAACTCTTTGGCGGACCGAGCGAAGCATCGCCAGTAGAGGAATCTGTGGAGACAAGCCTTCCGGATGTGACGCCCTGGAGCGAGCGGGAATCTCTCGGGCACGAGCGGGAGTTGCTTGGCTTCCACGTCTCTGGCCATCCGCTTGACGAGCACGACGACCTCATTCGGACCTTCTGCACCGGAACACTCTCACAACTTGCGACTGTTCCGCTTGGGAGGCAGGTGCGCGTCGGCGCCATGATCGCGACCTCACGAATCGTCACCATTCAGCGGGGCCGCAATGCCGGGCAACGCATGGCGATGCTGTCCCTTCAGGACCGGACCACGTCCATTGACTCAGTCATGTTCTCCGATCACTTTGCCCGCGACGGTCATCTTGTGACGACCGACTCGGTCGTCATCATCGAGGGGCACTTGGATATCAATAATCGAAGTGGTGATCGGCAGTTCATCATTCAGCGAGCCCTCGCGCCGTCCGATGCAGCAAGGTGTCTGACGGATCGGATCGAACTTCGGGTACCGATGAAACCGGACGAGTCCGAGCGGGCAGCAGGGGAACGCCTTCGTATGACAGCTGGTGTGATCAAGCAAGCTGGCGGAGCTCGCACGTCAGATGGAGGGCACCCGGCAAACGTCGTCCTGCATCTGGATCTTCCAGATCAATTGGTGACGCTCAAGAGTGAGTTCAGAGTCGTCCCGCACGAGCAACTCGTGCATCAGCTCACTGAAATGCTCGGGGGTCGCGAGCAGGTCAAGTTGGTGGGGACCATTCCGCGAGCCGCGGAACGGCCCAACAACCACCGGGGTCGGCGGTCACAGGGCCAGGAGTAGACCGCTCAGGCCGCGAGGTCCCACCCCTCGTCCGCCGGCTCGTCCGGCCACTCGGGCCGCGACCGCTTGTGGATGCGAATGATGCGGGACAACTGCTCGGCAATCATGCCGCGAAGCACGTCGAGCGTGCTCGCATGCTGGTCGTCAAAGCCTGTGTCGGCGTCACGGAAGAGCGCAAACACCGCCATGCATTCATCACCGTTGTGGCACGAGAATGCGGCGACCTCGGATCCAGCAAGCTTCTTCATGTCGCCACCAGCAGCACTGGCAAACTCCGCTGTGTCGTTGAACCGGATGAGATCTCGCTCCGTTGACATGGGACCACAGAGGATGCCACCAAGACTGTTCAGCATCGGCATCAGGTCCTCGTCCTGCCACTGATAGTTGACGTAGGCGCCGACTCCGTACTCATCGTCTCCCTCACGGAGGAACACGACGGCGTTGGTCGGACCGATTCGCTTCAAGATGTACTCGAGCGATGTTCGCAACATGTCCTCGACATCAAGCTCCTGCGACATGATCGCCTTGAACTCACTGGACATGGCGACGTCAGTCATCTGGGTCCGCATGGACCGATAGGCGGAAGCGAGGTCACTACACAGCACATCCACCTGATCAGACATCTCGTCACGAGCTTCCGACAACCGCTTGCAGTTCTCAGTCAGTTCTTCCAGGTGAGCGTCGCGGCCACGATGCGCCCGAACGCGGGACATGATTTGCTCCATGCGCTCGGGAATGCGTGCGCGGTCTTCCGGAAGCGAGAGCCAGTCGGATGCGCCGCTTCGAACAGCCTCCACCAGTGCGTCTGGTGTGGGAGATCCGCCATAGACAATGCCGCGGGCGGATGGGATCGTCGCCTGGACTTCTCGAATGAGGCCCAATGCTGCGGCACTTGTACCACCGATGGCCAGAATGTCCGGCTTGACGGTCGTCATGATGCCCCGTGCGTCCTCATTGGTCTCGACGCAATCACAGGTGTACCCAAGGGTCTCAAACCTGGCCATCAGCCGATCACGATCGGCACCACCGGGTCCGACCATCAGGATGCGCCCGAGCGAGGCTTGGCAATCAGTC
>CAZMPA010000110.1:0-7849 GCA_964567915.1 uncultured Isosphaeraceae bacterium
GGGCGTGGCCCACCGTGGACCACGCCCGGGAGGGGGTAAAGATCACATGTAACTGAGGAGCAGCAGCAGATCGCTGACGTCCACGACGCCGTCGCCGTTGAGGTCGGCCGCCGGATCGTTGGAGCCCCACGCGGCGAGCAGTGCCAGCAGGTCGTTCACGGTCACAGCGCCGTCGCCATCAACGTCGCCCGGTACCACGGCGTCCGCAGCGAAGCAGTCGACCCAGTACTCCTGGCCGCCCATGCGGAGGTACTCAACGGTCCCGTCCAGGCTCACCTGACCGCAGTCGTTGCCGAGGCCGCCCCAGTCGACGCTCACGGTCACGCCGCCGAGCACCGCACCGTTGACCTGCTGCATGTTCTCGAAGTTGGCGAAGTCGCCGTTGATTTCGAGGTTGATGTTGCCGCCGTACTCACCGAACTTGAAGGAGACGCTGGTCATGTGGGCGCCATCGAGCCGCTTGATGAGGGTCGTGGCGTTGTTGTACCGAAGCTCGTTGTCGGCCGAGCAGGCGAACCCACCGTTGTCGACGGCGACGTAGCCGTCGTACGTGTCCACGCCGTTGCTCCAGGTGAAGTGCTTGACGCCGTAGGAGTAGTCGCCCGTGGCGAAGGAGTCGCCGACCATGTACACATCACCGGTGAGGAGATCCTCGTAGGAAGGCTCGCAGTCCTGGGGATCGTCGATCCAGTCCCACTCGAGGCAGTCCACGGCGTCCTGTTGGCCACCGAGCACCATGTGATTGACGACACCAGTCAATTCGACGCGGCCGCAGTCGTCGCCGTATCCACCTTCGACGACGTCGAAGTACACGCCGCCGATGGTCTCTTCGTCGAGGTCCATGTAGTTCATGACGTTTCGGAAGTCGCCATTGATGGCCACGTTGATGTTGTTGGTTCCTTCGCCTGCGGCGTCGAAGAAGCGGAATGACACGTTCTCGGCAGGGCTGATCGCATGGAAGCGGAATGCGGCGTTGGCGTTGGTGGGTAGGATTTCATTGCCCGAGCCACAGGCGAGCATGGCGTCACTGACGATCACACGGCCGGCTGTGTAGGGCGACCCATCGGAGAGAATGAAGGTCTGTACGTCCACCGGGACGCCATCGGTCCAGAAGGTCGTGCCGTGCCAGTACTCGTCACCGACTGGGAGACCATCAAAGGAGATCTCGCAGTCGTCGCCGTCGATGTCTACAGCGAGTTCCTGGCCGCCGATGGTCAACTCCTCGATCAAGTCGTCTGTGCCAGCCTCGATGCGGAGGGCGCCGTGGTCGTTACCGAAGCCACCATAGAGCACAGTGATTGAGCAGCCGCCCAAGGTGGCGCCGTGGACGTCGATGAAGTTGTGGACATTGGTGAAGTCGCCGTTGACGGCGATGTTGATGTTGCCGCCGTATTCGCCGAAGAGCAGGGTGACGCTGGTCTGCGCGCCGATGGTGTCGACGAAGTTGTAGCGGGCATTGATGTTGTTCGTGTTGAGCTCATTGGCCGAGCCGTGGGCCCAGAGGTCGGTTGTGACCTTGGCTTCACCGCCGCTGGTCCAGTTGCCGTTGCCCCACTGGAATGCGTCCAGCTTCACCTGGACTCCGTCGGATGTGAAGGAATCGCCCGTCACGTAGGTGGTGCCGACGACGAGGTCATCAAATGAGGGGAACTGCGCGAAGGCGGTTCCGGTGACTGCGAGCACCAGGCCCGCAACGGTTGTGGTTCGTGTCTTGTTCATGGATCTGTCTCTCAACGGCTACCAGCCGCGGGGGTTGACTCGCTTGCGCCCCATCTACGGGGCCGGCGAGGCTGCGTGTGCAGACATGTTGAAAAAACCCCGCGCGGCGAAACCGCGGCTCCTCTCACAGGCTCCACCATAGTTGTTGAGCGGCAAAACGCCAATCGATTGCATGCTCATAAGATGTTGACAAAGGGGCATTTAGGGGCTTGTCTGGCCCTGCGGTGGCTACGGGAGCTTGTAAAAGCCCCGCCCCGTGGCCTCCAGCTGCCCATCGGCGGCCAGGGCCTTCCAGACCTCGGGTCCAAACCCCCGCGGCGGCAGGATTGACTCGAATTCGGCCGCCTTGCCCCCGGTGAGGGGGCCCACGCCAAGCCGGGACTCGTGGTCGAGCCTGGTGAGTTTGAGCCGCCTGCGAAAGGCCTTCATGGCGTCCCGTTTGACGTTGTCCGGGACGTCCACCACCTCCGGGGCTGCTTCAGGGGCTGTTTCGGGCTGTGCGTCCCCGGCCAGCACGGCGATGAGCCGCTGAACCCCCTCCAGATGCCGCGCCATGATCAGTGGCATGACATCGCGGCCGGGGGCCCCGGCGGCGACGAGTGCCTTGCTCAATCGGCCCCAGAGGGCAGCCTCGGCGCCGTCCTCGGCGAGGGCGTTGGCGTGCTGTCTGGCTTCGGCCAGAGCGGCCGCTGGATCGGCCTTTGGCGGCGAGTGGGCCCCAGGCTTGCGGCGTTTGTGCTTGCCTTTGGTCATGGCCCAAGCCTACCACGGGCGGCTCGGGGCTCCGAGGTGCGGCGCGGCCTGTTTTTGCGTCCCGGAGCGTGACTTTTTCCGCATGTCTGTCATGATGGGGCTTTCCCGGGTCGCTGCATATGGAGAGAGGAACCATGCGGGCTACGTTGTTGTTGACCACCGTCCTTCTGGCGATCGGATCTGAGGCCACGGCCGAGCAGGGCGATCCGCAGGAGATTCAATCCTGTGAACTTCGGTTTCTCGAACCGCCAGACGAACGCGGCGCGGTCGTGACCAATCTCTGGCCAGACGGGCTGATCTTCTACGACTTTGATTCCGGCGTGAGCGCGCTCAATCGGGCAAGAATGCGTTCGGCCATGAACACAATGGAGTCCGCGGCCTCGGTGCATTTCATCCCACGGACCGACGAGAGTTCATTCCTGCACATCGGTGGGTACGGTGGCAACTGGTCCTATGCCGGCCAGATCGGCGGGTCGCAGGATCTGAGCATGTACAACTGGAGTGAGCACTACATCATCTGCCACGAACTCATGCATGCCATGGGCCGGTATCACCAGCACTCGCCGACCGATCGCAACACCTATATCACCGTGAACTACGACAACATCTACGACGATTGTGAATCTCAGTACGCGGTGAACTCCTCCTTCAACCACCTTGCATACGACTTTGATTCGCTGATGCATTACGGGCAGTGGGACTGCTCGACAGGTGGTCCCACCATGACGTGCAAGCCCGGGTACGAGGCATGGCAGAATCAGATGGGGCAGCGGACGCACTTGAGCACGGCCGACATCGGAACCGTGGCCATCATGTACCCGGAAGGCCAGGCGGACCTTCGCATGCAGTACCTGTCGGTGGGCGACGACGAGCTTCAGCCGGGCGACGAGACGTCTACGCTGGCGATTGTCAAGAACATCGGTGACGGTCCGGCCGTGGGGCCGCTTGTGGAAGTCCGACTCTCCGCCGATGCCGACATCACCGACGCCGATGCACTGCTGGCTTCCGAACTGCTGTCCTACGTCTACTCGGATACCAACGTGTATGTCAGCGGTGCGGTCACCATTCCGGCTGACACACCAGACGGCATCTGGTACATCGCCGCTCGGTCGGTGCTGAGCGGGGACCCTGATGCAACCAATGACACCTATGCCGTGGAAGTTGTCATCGGCGATCCGCAGCCGTGCAGCGGGGACGTCAACGGAGATGGAACCGTGGGCGTGGACGACATCCTGCAGACGATTGGCGACTGGGGGCCCTGCAGCGGGTGTGGCTCAGACGCCAATGGCGATGGCCTTGTGGGCGTGGACGACCTGCTGCTGATCCTCTCGGTGTGGGGCGATTGCGGCTGAATGCTGCCTGGGCGGCCCCTAAGGCCGGAAAACACAACGAGTTGCCACACATGGCGGCGCTGCATGCATAGCAGGTGTAGGCCTGAATGCAGGAGCTCCGCCCGTGAAGATCGTGTTGCTGTCCGTGCTGTCCGTCCTTTCCATGGTCATTGCGCCCGCCGCCGCTGCTCCGGCGGGCGGCTGCTTCTGCGGGGACGCCTTCGAGCCGGGCATGACGGTTCACACGACGGTTGACAATCCGTGGGGCGGCGAGGCGCTGCCTGCAGGATCGTGCGGCATGATTGCGTGCAGTGAGGCGGCTGGCAACGCCATCCTTGTCATCTGGTTCAACTGGTACAACGGCGATCCGGACGCTGGTGATTGGTGCGGGTGCGGCAACCAAGCCATGAGCCCCGGCAAGGGGTGGTGGGTCTGCTGTGACGACATCGCGCCGGGTTGCCCCCCCGAGCGGGGCGCGTGTTGCCTGCAGGGCGCGTGTTCCTGGACGACCGCCAACCTGTGCCATGCGCGTGGTGGGATCTACTTCGGCGACGGCGTGCCCTGCCAGGACGTCTGTGACTGCGGCGAGGGATGGCAGCACGAAGACCTGGACGAAGACGGCGACGTGGACTTCGATGACTTTCTGCGGTTGCTTCAGGGCTGGGGACCGGGGGCAGATCAGCGACCCGATGAAGACATCGACGGCGACTGCCGTGTTGGCATCGAAGATCTCTTGCGGCTCTTCGAGCACTGGGGCCCGCCGCCACCTCGCGGCGCATGCTGCGACGCCGAGGCTTGCAGTGTGGCAACCGAGGAAGACTGCTTGCAGCAGGGCGGCCACTGGTGGGGTATCGGTACGAGCTGTGAGGACGTCATGTGTGTCGATGCGCCGGAGTTGGGAGCGGCGCTCTGTAACTGTGAGGGGTCGTTCCGCGTGGGCGACCGCGTGACGCTGCTGCGAACCATGCAGGCGCCGGGCCTAGTCATGGGTAAGCACGGCACCGCGATTGCCGCGTACGACCCGGACCAGGGCGCGTACCCCGGCAAGATCACCGTACTGTGGGACGAGTGGGTGGAAGCACGTCCGGAGGTTCGCGCGGATGCGTGGCGTAACGGCCTCTGGGCGATCCACTGCGGCTGGAACCCCTTCCACGATCGGTGGTCGAGCACCAATGTGTGCTGCGAGGACCTGCTCATCGGAGAGCACGACATCGAAGCGGTTGGCGCGTGCTGCATCGACGGAGACTCGTGCCGACTTTCCACGCAGGCATCGTGTCTGGATTGGGGCGGCGTGTATGCAGGCGACGGCACGCCCTGCAGGCCCGAAGTCTGCGACGGGCCCGTTGACTGCGCCTGCGATGGCGCGTTCAGCGTCGGCGACCCCGTGCAGCTCAACCGGCACGTCGACTGGGGTCGCGGGTTGAAATCGGGCAAGCGGGGCCACGTCCTCGGGGGGCGAGAGGCCATGCCGGGCATGCTGCTCATCTACTTCGAGGATTGGCGGAGCGGCCAGCATGACGATGCCGACACCGACTGTGGGTACCGCGCCGACATGGCCGATCGGCTTGACGAGTTACGCATCGCCGCCATCCCCTGCGACGCCCTCGACCGCCTCGAGTAGGGGCCCGCGATCCGCCTCCAGTCCATGTAGTCTGCCTCACGGAGTGAAGTCGGATCACGGAGGGTGATAGATGTATTGGATGCTCTTGATTCCATCCATGGCGGTCGGGCAGGCTCAGGACACGGACGTCGACCCCTCGGCCGCTGTCGTTGACAAGGCCGTTGATCAGCATCCGAGCGACCGGCCAGCTCCCAAACTCGATCGCCCCGTGGACGGCGGCCCGGTGGTCGTGACGCATGATGCCACGCACCCGCGGTGGCTCGATCCTGATCCCTTCACGCCTGTCAACGATCTCGTCGCCTCCATCCGGAAGGCATGGCTCGATCCCATCAACCTGACCTTCGAGCCTTCGGCGGGGTGGACGTACCAGAACGCGTCCAAAGTTCGGCCAGGCGATCCGCACGGGCGATCATTCATCTGGTACGGCTGGTCCGGTGAGTGGACGCTTTGGGACGACGACGCCGGGGCTGGTCGCATCGTCTACAACGCTGCGGGCAACACCGGACTGGGGACGTCGACGTATCCCTTTATCGGCGCATCCGAGGGCAATCCCGACTACCTCAACAACATCCTCGTTGCCAACCGGATGGCCCTGTACATGCTGTACTGGGAGCAGGAATTGTTCGACAAGGCGGTTGCAGTCCGAGTGGGCAAGTTTGAGGATCAGATCTTCTTCGACAACAACACGATTGCCTACGACCCGGTGACGGGGTTTCTCGCCGAGAACTTTGACGAGCAGATCGTGATGCCGTTTCCCAACTACGCATTCGGCGCCAACGTCGAGTGGCGGTTGAGCGACGACGTCAAACTCAAGGGCGGCATCCTCAACGCCGAGAGCGCCGGCAACACGTCGGGGTTCGATGGACTGGCGGTCAACCAGCTCTTTACAACTGTCGAACTTGATCTGACGGTTCGGCCGGAGATTGGTGGGCAAACCCGCGTGGGACACTGGCGGCTCACGCCCTGGTACAACTCGATGGCCAATCCGTTCGGCCCGGGGCACACCGGAGGGTGGGGCATCTGTCTCAACATGGATCAGGAGGTCTGCGACAACGTCTCCGTGTTCGGGCGGCTCGGCTGGGGTGAGAACCAGGCGACGCGGTCGAACTTCGCCGTTTCCACCGGCTTCGCGGTGAGCGAACCCTTCGGCCTCGAGCACCATCATGTGGGCCTTGCCTTCGAGTACGCCAAACTGACCGCCGTTGGCCGCAATCAGGTCGGCCTGCCGGCAGTCCCAGGCGAGCAGTACCTGGTGGAGCTGTACTGGCGGGTCGAACTGAGCGCCTCGTTCGACGCCGGCCCCGTCGTGCAGGTCCTCCGCGACCCCGTGGCGGGCATTGACACGAGCGTGATTTGGGGTTTTCGCACAAGTTGGTCATACTGACCGGATGCAAAGCACTTGGATCAATCGGGCGGCCGTGGCTGCACTGGCCGCTGTTGTCTTTGGATGTACCGCCGAGCCGACCGTTCATCAGTACGGCGGCATACGAGACGTCTTGCGAAACGGCAACACGCAGGCCCGCGTGCGTCTGGTCGATGTGACGGCCGAGCCGGGGGCCATCGCCGTTGGCGCGCTGGCCGGGCTGGGCGGCGAGGTGACGATTGTGAATGGCGATGTGTGGGTCGCCCGGTCGACCGGAGATGATGCCGACGTGTCCGGCCCCGATGGCAAATCGGGCGATCAGGCCACGCTTCTGGCGGTGGCCCACGTGAACGAATGGATCAGCGTGCCACTTGGAGAAGGCGGTGGATCGTTCGGCGAGCGGATCGGCCGCGCGGCGGCAGGGGCGGGCGTCGATACCTCCAAGCCGTTTCCATTCATCGTCGAGGGTGACATCACGGTGCTCGAAGCGCATGTGATTGCCGGATCCTGCCCCATTGCCAACCCGGACGGCGAGCAGCCGTGGCGGTTCGAGGTGTCCTCGCCCACGCGGGGTCAACTGGTCGGGTTCTACGCGGAAGACTCCGAAGGCGTGATGACCCATCATGGCGACCCCACGCACACGCATGTCGTGATGGACCGCAATGGGCAGACAGTGACCGCCCACGCCGACCGAGCCGATGTCGCCGCTGGCGCTGTGTTGCACCTGCCCGCCCGCTGAATCAGGCGTCGCCCCCGGACAAACCACCGGAAACGCCCCCGGACACGCCGACGAACGAAGCCATGGCATTGAGTTCGGCACCGAGCCGCCTGGTCACAGCTGCGGACGGTTTGCCCAGTGACGGCTCCCACCACAATCCACGAACGCGCAAGACATCGCCATCCCGGTCGGTCTTGAGGTCGGCGCGGCCGATGAGTTGATCGCCCTGAAGGATGGGAAGCACGTAGTAGCCGTACACGCGTTTGGCTGCGGGGACAAAGGCCTCGAATCGGTAGTCGAAGCCAAAGAGTCGTTCGAGCCGCTTGCGGTCACGAATGACTGGG
>CAZMPA010000111.1:0-7822 GCA_964567915.1 uncultured Isosphaeraceae bacterium
GATCCACTGCGGCGACGCCTACACCACCACGTGGGGCAACGCACGCGAGAATTTCTACAACGTAGGCGGCTATCCCACTGTGTGGCTCGACGGCTGGAGCGCCAAGGTCGGCTCCAGCGGTTCGGTGAGTGCCAACTACAGCGATCTGAACAACAGGCTGAACGCGTGCCTCAATCAGTCCACCGACGTCACCCTCACGCTCAGCGGCGAGGAGATTTCGGGAAGCCAGTACCGCGTCGACGGCGAAGTGGCCATTGAGGCCGGCGGAACGGGCAAGACGGTTCGCGTCCAAATGATCCAATGCTTCGACGAGGCGACCTATCCGGAAGCCGGCGAACTCCAGTTCAACACCGTTCGGCAGGCTGCCAGTTCATTTGACGTCACGCTTGCTGCCGGCGAGAGCCATACGTTCAGCCAGACCTTCTCGCTCTCGGGCGAGAGCCTCGCAAGCACCGAGTATGTGACCTATCTCGGAATCGCCCAGGCCCCCAACTCGTCCGGGCCTGCCAATGTCTACAACTCCGCCATCCACGAGCACGGCGCCCTGCCCCCGGCCGACGTCACCGTCGGCCCTGGCGGCGACCACGCCAGCATTCAGGACGCCATCGACGCTGTCGGTTCCGGCAGCACCATCACGGTCATGCCCGGCACCTACGTCGGCCCCCTCGACTTTGATGGCAGTTCGGTCGCGCTCGTCTCCGCAGAAGGCGCCGAGACGACGATCATCGACGCCAACCAACAGGGCACGGCGATCACCATGATGGGCCATGAGAACGGATCGATCGAGGGCTTCACCATCTCCGGTGGCTACACCAACGTCGGCTCGGCGCTCAAGATCAACGGAAGCCCGTTGATCACGAACTGCATCGTGCGTGACAACACGGCCACGAGCAATTACTGCGTCCTGTCCTCCGGTGAACCAACGTTCTCGGGCACGCTGTTCTGCAGCAATGACCCGAACAACATCGGCGTGACCTGGGTTGATGGTGGCGGAAACGAGTGGATGGACGTGTGCCCCGATACCGAGCCCTGTGACGGCGACGTCACTGGTGACGGCATTGTGGACGTCAATGACCTCCTCGAAGCGGTCGGCGGCTTTGGCGACATCTATGACGTCAACGACATTCTGGTCATTCTGGAGAACTTCGGCAGCCCCTGCTGATTCGACCCAGATCGAGCATTCATCCTCGCCGCCTCCCCCCGCTTCTGGAAGGGGGGCGGCGGCTTTTTTGGGCCGCTCGAGGGGGCACCAGCCTTGCCAGTTGAATTTGGTGCCCACAATTGCATTTCAATCCGGCTTCAATCACCGGAACCGCCTTTGCGAGTGGGCCGAATCGTTGTACGCTGAGGCGTACGTAAACGACCATTCACGGCAGCATCGTGGGGCGATCGGGCCGTGGCGTACATCTCGAGATACCCAGGAGAGCGGATCGTGACCAACAGACTCTTGACAGGCATCGTCGCCAGCCTCGCGCTGGGCGGCCTCGTGCTGCCAGCAGCGGCCGAAGACACATCATTCGTCACCACCACGATGCTCGAGGACGCATCGGACAATCGGCGGATCGAGTTCCAGTTTGAGACGCCAATCATGTCGCACGTCCGCATCGATGGGATGCCTTGGACCAAACCCGGTCTGGGCACCGAGAGCATGGCGACGGCAGCTGGCGAACCCGCCCTGCCAGACGTCCGACGCTCGGTGCAGATCGGCGATTCGGACGCGGTCGACGTGCGGGTCGTCAGCGGCTCCTGGTATGACATCGACAACGTCGACATCGCGCCGAGCAAGGGCGCCATCTCCCGAGCCATCGACCCGTCGCAGGTTCCCTACACCTTCGGTCCGGTCTACGACTCAGCCGAGTTCTGGCCTGCTGATGTCGCCACGATCGCCGAACCGCACATCATGCGAAACACGCGTGGTGTCGTTCTGACAGTGAACCCACTGCAGTGGAACCCCGCCACGCGGACCCTCCGCGTCTGGACCGAGATGATCGTCGACGTGGAGACCGTCGGCACCGCCACGCACAACGTGCTCACCCGCGCGTCGCTTGAGACACACGGCGACAACCACGCATGGCAGACCATGTACTCCCGGCACTACATCAACTACACCGGCGAGCACCGGTATGACCCGCTCGACAACAGCGGCGACATGCTGATCATTGCCAACGACGCCTGGCTCTCCAACGTCCAGCCTTTGGCGGACCACAAGAACAGCATCGGCATCAGCACCACGGTCGTCGGCATCTCCGAGATCGGAAACAGCCCGGGCAGCATTGAGTCCTACATCGACAGCATGTACGGCTCAGGCGACCTGTGCTACGTCCTCCTGGTCGGGGACGCCCAGCACATCTCCGCCTACACGGCAGCTGACAATGGGCTCTCCGATCCGACCTACGGCAAAATGACGGCTGACGACTATCCGGACATCTTTGTCGGCCGCTTCTCGGCCGAATCGGCGGCGGATGTCGATACGCAGGTTGAGCGAACCATTGCCTATGAAGTCGATTCCTGGACCCAGAAGCCCGAGTACATGCACGCCCTTGGCCTTGCATCGGATCAGGGACCTGGCGACGACGGCGAAATGGACGACCAGCACATCCAGAACATTCTGGACCAACTGGCCGCCGCGGGCTACACGCACACGCAGGGCGAGTTTGACCCAAGCGGAAGCATCCCCGACGCCGTGGACGCGCTCAACAACATCGGCATCGGAACGATCGCGTACTGTGGCCACGGCAGCGAAACCTGCTTCGGCAATGGTGCCCCGCTGTGCGTCAGCGACGTCAATGGACTCACCAACACCGAAATGCTCCCATGGATCGTCTCGGTTGCCTGCGTGAATGGCGCCTACGCCTCCGGCACCTGCTTCGCAGAGTCATGGCTCCGGGCAACCGATGGCGGTCAACCCACGGGCGCAATCGGCATCTACGCATCGTCGATCAACCAGACATGGGCCGAGCCCATGTGCGGCGAGGATGAGGTCTACGACCTCTACACAGACGCCACCTACACCACGCTGGGCGTTCTGTTTTATGGCGGCTCCTGCCAGATGATGGATGAGTACGGATCGGTTGGCGTGGACATGTATGACACATGGCACACGTTTGGCGATCCTTCGCTTGTGGTCGTTGGCATGGCGGCCCCCCCGTCCGGCATGCGAGTCGGCGGCAGTGGCTTCGCCGCCGAAGGACCGCTCGGCGGCCCCTTCGTGCCTGACTCCTGCGAGTTCGTCCTCACCAACTACGAGGATGTTCCGATCAACTTCGACGTGAGCGTCGAGGGCGGCAGTTGGCTCAACGTGTTCCCGACATCGGGTGCCATTCCCGTGGGCGGCGAAGTCGTCGTGTCAGCCTCGCTCAACGACCAGGCGAACAGCCTGCCAAACGGCAATCACGGGATCAGCGTGTTCTTCACCAACCTCGACAGCCACGACGGTGACACCAGCAAGGACGTTGCGGTCACGGTCGGCGTCCCGGTCCCGGTTCGCGAGTGGACCTTCGACAGCGACCCCGGTTGGACGATTGAGGGCGAGTGGGCATTCGGCCAGCCGACCGGCCAGGGCGGCATTGACTACGGCAGTGCCGACCCGACCAGTGGTGCCACGGGCGCCAACGTCTACGGCGTCAACCTCGACGGCGACTACAGCCTCGATGCTGGCGGCCCCTGGGCACTGACGTCAGATGCGATCGACTGCTCAACCTATACCGACACGTCGGTCTCGTTCCAGCGGTGGCTGAACTGCGACTATCAGAGCTACGTGATCGACGAGTTCCAGGTGTCGAATGACGGTTCAAACTGGTCGACGCTGTGGGCCAACCCCAGCAGCGGCGAAACCGCCGACAGCAGTTGGAACCTCCAGGAGTTCGACATGTCGTCCGTCGCCGATGGCCAAGCGAGCGTGTACCTCCGATGGACGCACTCGGTCAGTGACTGGGCGTGGGCCTACAGCGGCTGGAATATCGACGACGTTGTCATCAGCGCCGTGGACTCGGACGACACCGAGCCCTGCACGGGCGACACGGACGGCTCCGGCGATGTCGGCGCAGACGACCTGCTGCTGGTCATTGGCGAGTTCGGCTGCACCAGTGGATGCGGCGCCGCGGACATCGACGGTGATGGAGCCGTCGATACCAACGACATCCTGGCGATCGTCGGTGGCTGGGGCCCCTGCCCCTGAGTCTGGTTCTCTGGCCCCCCCGCAGGACCGTGCACTCCAGTGGAGTGCGATGCGGAAGCACCCCCACCCCCTCCCTCCCTTGAGGGAGGGGGTTTCCGCTTCGCCGCCCAGGCTTGCGGGCTCGAGGCGACTTGGCCATACTGGGGACTGAGAACTCAGGGGGGAGACCGGAGCCAGAGGTTCCGCCAATCAGGAGTTTCCACGTGAGACAGCTCGCCTTGTGTACGGCCCTCCTGCTCCCGACCGCCATCGCGACTGCAGAAGTCCGGGAGGTCCCCGAGTCCTATGCCAGCATTCAGGCCGCCATCAATGCCGCGGGCAGTGGCGACACGGTGTCGGTCGCAGCCGGCACCTGGACGGAGTGGGTGAGTTTCCGAGGCAAGGACATCGTCGTAGAGAGCCGCTTTGGCCCGGAGGTCACCACCATCGACGGTGGCGCGGCCCCATCTGCCGTCGTCTTCGGGCACGGCGAGACCCGCGACGCAGTGCTGCGAGGCTTCACCATCACCGGAAGCGGTGGCGGGACGGTCTTCGAGGATCTCCGCAGCGGCGCCGGCATCTACATCCACCTGGCGTCGCCAACGGTCGAATCCTGCATCATCCGCGACTGTCAGGCCCAGATGGGCGGCGGCGTGAGCATCTGGGAAGGCGACCCGCTCTTTGTGGACGTCACCGTACAGAACTGCGTGGCCACCGTGGACGGCGGCGGCATGCGAATTCATCACCTCGCCCATCCAGTCATGCAGAACTGCGTCCTGATCAACAACGCCGCAACGGTGCATGGCGGCGGGCTGGCCTATGGCAATGACAGCAACGGAGTCCACGAGGCCTGCGTCTTCGAGGGCAACACGGCTGGCATTCGCGGCGGCGGACTCTCCAAGAGTTGCGACTGCTCAAATGCCGTGATCTCTGACAGCACACTGTGCAACAACGCCCCGGACCACATCCTTGGTAACTGGGACGACTTGGGCGGCAACGAACTCTGCCCGGTGTGCGCCTACGACGTCACCGCCGACGGGGCGGTTGACGCGAACGACATTCTTGCCATCATCGGCGCCTGGGGGGGCTGCATCTGCGTAGAGGACTTGACTGGCGACTCGGTCGTCAATGTGGACGACCTGCTGCTGATCATCGAGTCATGGGGCCCCTGCCCAGCCTGATTCCTGACTTGCCGAACCCAAGTCGCAGCCGGACAGGGCCTCAATCGAGCGTGAGCCGCCGAATGCGGATGTTGCGGTAGGCCACAGGTCCGTGATCGCCCTGAAGGCGGAGCGGGCCGAGCGGAGCCTCTTTGTCGCCACCACCTCGCGTCGGGCCCGTCAGCGTCACATCTTCATGGACCGGCACACCATTGTGCAGCACACGAACCAGACGGGCATCTTCGACCTTCCTGCCCGAGGCATCGAATCGTGGCGCCCGGAACACGATGTCATACGACTGCCAGACGCCGGCCGGCGACGATGCGTTCACCCGCGGCGGCGTGCCCTCATAGCCCTTCGGTGTCCGAGCTTCATCCCAACGCTCGTACACGCCACCACAATCACCGGCCCCGGGCTCGGCAACCCCGTGGCTGTCGAGGATCTGCACCTCATACCGGCCCTGCAGGTAGACGCCAGAGTTGCCGCCTTGCGGAATAAGAAACTCGATGTGCAGTGCGCAGTCCCCGTAAGAGGAATTGGTCACCAGATCGCCTGCACGGTCGCCGGCATCATTGATCAGGACACCCGAGCCCGCCTTGGAGTCGATAGACCGCCCCGCCGCCGCCCCCCGCGTCCGCCAGCCGGCGTGCTGCCGCCACGGCATGAGGCCGTCCGAGAGCGTCAGCCATCCATCTCTGGAAGCCCAGTCGATGGCCTGCGCGACGTGCTCGACATACGCAGGTTCGCTCCAACTCTCATTCGTGTGACCGAGGCCACTGTAGATCGCCGCGCCCGATCCAACCGGGGGCGTCCAGATGATCGGATGATCGACCCCCATCTGCCCCCCCTCATAGGTCGCTTCGTCCAGCGAGGCCACCACGTGGACGACCGACCGGGGCGATGCGACGAAGTCGTACCATTCATCTGTACGCGGCCATGGGTCTGCCGCGTGGGCAACAGTGGGATGCGAGCCGTCTTCCAGACGAATCACCGCGGGCTGCACCGCCGGATGGCTCGCAAACCACGCGCCCCCCAACAGGTCGCCATAGAAGGGCCAGTCATACTCCGTATCCGCTGCGGCATGCAGTCCAACCCAGCCACCACCACCCCGCAGCCACCGCTCAAACGCCACCTGCTGCGTATCGTCAAGGACATCCTGCGTTGTATTGAGGAAGACAACCACATCCGACGAGCCCAGTCGGCGCATCAACTCGTCCGCATCTTCCGTTGCCGATACCCGCCAGCGACCGACGCCGGCCCTTTGGATTGCTTGCACACCTGCTTCGATGCACGCATGTCTGTATCCGGCCGTCTTGCTGAAGACCTGCACGGACGGCCCCGGTCCCACCCCGATCATGCATCCGAGTACCGCTGCGAGCATCATGCTTCGAACGCGTCTTCAAACCCAGCCGACGGCGGTGTGATGTCAATGCCTCGAACGTACTCGCAACTCTCCCGGGCGCCCTGCTCACGGTGCATGCCACTGTCTTCCCACTCAACCGAAAGCGGTCCGTCATACCCGGCGCGGTTCAGCGAACGGATGATCGCGTCGAAGTCCACGTCGCCACGCCCTACGCTCACGAAGTCCCAGCCACGGCGAGCGTCTCCAAACTGCAGGTGCGAGCCGAGCATGCCGGCGTCGCCATCCAGCTTGATCTTCACATCCTTCATGTGGCAGTGAAACACGCGGTCCGGAAATCGATCGATGAATCGCGCGGGATCCACGCCCTGCCAGACAAGGTGGCTTGGATCGAAATTGAACCCGAATGCCTCATGGTGCCCAAGGGCATCGAGCGCCGCTTCCGCGGTCACCGTGTCGTAGGCAATCTCTGACGGGTGCACTTCCAGCGCAAAGCGAACGCCGACGTCCTTGAAGACATCGAGAATCGGTCCCCATCGCGCCGCAAAGTCGTCGTAGCCCCGCTTGACGTGCTCGGCCGATGTGGGCGGAAAGAAGTACAGATCTGGCCAGATCGAGGACCCGGTGAAGCCATTGACGACCGGCACGCCCAACGCCGCGGCCGCTCGGGCCGTGCGAATCATCTCCTCCGCCGCTCTGGCCCGCACACCTTCGGGATCGCCGTGCCCCCACACATGGTCGGGAAGAATGTGGTGGTGCCGCGCGTCAATCCGGTCGCACACGGCCTGGCCAACCAGATGATTCGAGATCGCCCAGGTCTTCAGCCCATGCTCGGCGAGCAGTTCATGCCGGCCATCGCAGTAGGCCGCCTCATCGCACGCCTGGCCAACGTCGAAGTGGTCTCCCCAACACGCGAGCTCGAGGCCATCAAAGCCCATGTCTGCCGCCATGGCGGCCAGGGATGCCAGGGGGCGATCGGCCCACTGACCGGTGAAGAGCGTGACAGGACGAGACATGCGGTGACTCCGGGTGTTGGAAGGGCCGTTGAGCGTAGAAAGTACCAAGTCGCGTTGGCAACCGCCCCGCCGCGTGCGGGGGGACGGAAGGATGTGTTCTCCGCTCCCTCGCTTGCGGGGGAGCTGTCGC
>CAZMPA010000112.1:0-7591 GCA_964567915.1 uncultured Isosphaeraceae bacterium
GGTTGTGGGGGTGGTGGGTGTGGGCGTGGGTGTGCAATTCGGCCACGACTAACTGGGGCACGATGAGGGGCGCGTCGAGTAAGCCGGTCTTGGTGAATGAGTTGAGGCGGCCGTCAATCAGCGACGACGTGTCCAGGAGCATTGGGCGAATGCCTCGGACCTGCCGTGAGAACTCCACATAGGGAATGACCAGCCGAATGCTGTCCCGCGTTGAAAGCACGACTGAGACGGCGACGTAGCACAGGGTCAGGCCCACAGCGAGTTTGAGTAGCGTGAGGTACTTCAGGGCTGCTTCGTCCCCCGAGATTTCCCATGCTTCCGCGATCAGGTCAATGAGCACACCGACGGCGAGCGAGGCAAACAGGCCCGCGACGACTGCCAGATAGACGCCCACGACGTTGGAGATCCGCTTGTGCGGCGTGCGGATGTCGAGCAGCACGACGATGACCACGACGGCCAGCGTGGCCGTGATGGGCATGACGAAGTCGATCAGGGGGTTGCCGCCCGGCTTCGAGTTCGTGATCGGAACCGAGGCCGCGGCGAGCATGAGCCCGAGGTAGAGAATCCGGACCGCGGTCAGCAGAAATGGAGGGTCGGATCGGTCCATCTCATCGGGGATGGAATTTCGCACGGTGTTCGGATGGGAATCCTGCATCGCTGCGAGTGTACCAGTGCTCTGTGGCGCGATACGATGGCCACGGGGGGTGTGGCAGGCGGCCGGGTCCTTTGGGCGGTCGGCTCGTGAATCTGGTCAGGGCTTGATCGCAGCAGCCATAAGCGTCGTTGTCCGTGCCATTGGTTTCCTGGCCGCCTACCACACCCCTCCTTGGTCCCGAAACGTCGAGCATGAGGTCGTTTGCAGGTGAGTTACACCGTTCTAGCCAGGCGTTACCGAAGCCGAGACTTCGATGAGGTCGTCGGGCAGTCCGCCATCGCCGACACGCTCAAGCGAGCCGTCGAGCACGATCGGACTGCCCACGCATACCTGTTCTGCGGAACGCGGGGTGTGGGTAAGACCACGATGGCCAGAATCTTCGCTCGCGCCATCAATGTCACTGAGGATCTTCAGGACGGTGAGGCGATCGCCGAAGCCATCATGCGTGGCGACGATCTTGATGTGATTGAGATCGACGGTGCTTCCAATCGAGGTGTGCAGGAGGCGAGAGATCTCATCGCGGCGGCCGGACTCTCGCCAGCGAGGTGCCCCTGCCGCATCTACATCATCGACGAAGTGCACATGCTGACGACCGAGTCGTTCAACACGCTGCTGAAAACCATGGAGGAACCCCCGGAGCACGTCAAGTTCATCCTGTGCACGACCGAGCCTCACAAGGTTCTGCAAACGATTCAGAGCAGGTGCCAGCGCTTCGATTTCAAACCGATTTCTGGCCGGCTGATTGCCGAGCATCTTCGCTCCATCGTGGACGCGGAGGGCGTTTCGGCTGAGGACGCGGCGCTTGCCCGCGTGGCGGAACTCGGCAACGGCTCCATGCGGGACGCGCTGAGCGTCATGGATCGCCTCCTTGCCGCCGAAGACGGTGAAATCACGCTCGATTTCGTCGAGACCACGCTCGGCCTTCCCGCCCGGGTTCTGGTCGACGCGATCATTGACGCGATAGCCGTGGGTGACCCCGCCGGCGTGCTGACATCGGCAGAAGCATTGCTTGCCAGTGGAACCAGCATTGAGCAGGCGATGGCGGCGCTGATCGAGTCGCTGCGCGCGATGCTCGTCGTTTCGGCCTGCGGGGCGGATACCGAGGTTCTGGAGGCGTCGGACGATCGTCGTGAGACTGCGGTGGCGCAGGCAGCTCAGTTTGACCCGGCGTCGATTGTGCACGCCATTGCCGTGTGCGACGCGGTGGCCCGACAGGGACGGTTGGGGGCGTCGGCTCGGGCAGTGATGGACGCCGGCCTGGTCCGGCTGGCGCTTGCGAGCGATCTGGTCGATCCAGCTGCCATTGCCGCCATGCCCGCCAACGCGCCCGCGAACCGATCCAGAACGCCATCAGCGAAGCCAACTGGCCAGCAATCGGCGAAGCCAGCAAGCTCTGCGGCCACCAAGCCCAAACGGTCAGCCAAACCGTCGAGCAAGGGAGCGGCAGCGAAGCGCGCATCCCGATCGCCGCAGAAGGCCTCCGCGGAGCCCAAGCCCCCGGTCGGGAGTGAGCCGCTGGAAGCGATCTGGAGCCGGCTTGTGAGCGAGGCAACGTCTCAGTCCGCGAAGGCGGCGTTTGAAGGCATTCGGCCAGTGCGGTTTGATGCCGACCTTGTGGTTGTCAGTTCCGATGAAGGGCCACTCCCGGCGGTGCTTGTCGAGCGGCTCGCCAGCCGGATGTCGGATGCGGCTGGGCGTTCGGTGCGTGTGGAGTCGGACTCGGCGGGGACGCCGCCACCGCCGCCGGCGACCGTCGACGACGTGAACGACCCGCGGGTTGAGCTCGCCAAGGATCTCTTTGACGCGACGGTCATTGATGTGCGAAAGGGTAGTGGAGGAACGAACGATGCTTGATGGTTTGAAGAATATGGCGGGCATGGCCTCACTCATGCGTGATCTTCCGAAGCTCCAGGCCCGCATGGAGGACGTGAAGGCGTCACTGACGGATGTGCGTGTGCAGGCAGTTGCCGAGGGCGGTCGTGTCGCTGCAACTGCCGATGCCGCCGGCAATCTGGTGTCGCTGGAAGTGAAGGATGCCACGGATGCCGAGATTCTGGAGACGGTCAATCGAGCGCTCTCCATGGGACGGCAGGAGGCGCAGCGGCGGCTCTCTGAAGTCGCCGAGGAGATGGGCTTGCCACTCCCCGGCGGTGGACTCGGCCTGCCAGGAGGCATGTAGTGCCGGCTGGCGGTTCTTATCCAGAGCCAGTTGAGCGGCTGATTGAGTGCCTGCAGCAGATGCCGGGCATTGGCCGGCGCACGGCGACGAGGCTCGCCTTTCACTTGCTCAAGGCGCCGCAGGAGGACGGTGAGGCGCTGGCCGCGGCGGTGCTCGATGTCCGCAGGCGAGTGGCATGCTGCGAGACATGTTGGCAGTTGACAGATGTGCAGCCGTGCAGAATCTGCAGCGACTCAAACAGGGACGCATCGTGTGTTCTGGTCGTGGAGCAGCCCCGCGACTTGATGAGCATGGAAGCGACGGGCCTGCATCGCGGCGTCTACCACGTGCTGACGGGCCGGCTCGATCCGCTTGGGGGTGTTGGCCCGGAGGACATCACCGCGCAGGCGCTGATGGAGCGGGTCGATGTGCCGGAGGCCAATACGCGTGGCGTGCGGGTTGAGGAGGTCATTCTGGGATTGAGTCCGACACTTGAGGGCGATACGACGGCTCACTTTCTCGCAGAGACGCTCGCCGGTCGAGGCGTGTCTGTGACGAGGCTTGCCAGAGGCCTTCCGTCGGGCGGCGCGCTGGAGTTTGCCACGCCTGCCATCCTGGCCGACGCCCTGCTTGGCCGCACGCCCGCCTGAGTCGCTCAAAATTCAGGGGGAGCTTGCCCGTACCATGGGGGGGACATGGGCATGGAATTCGAAACACGCCAGCAGGCCGGCCTCACTCAGCAGCAGAAACTGAGCCCGCGGATGATCCAATCGATGGAGATTTTGCAGATGCCGGTGCAGGCGCTGCAGGAGCGTGTGGATCACGAACTCGAGGCAAACATCGCGCTGGAGGTGGACGAGCACCTTGCCGGTGGCGAGGGGCCGGCTGAGGGAGAAATCGAAGACGAGGAACTCGTCGTCGGTGAGTCCGATGCGGCGGGCGACAGCGCGGACGACTTTGAGCGACTTGCGAGCATGGAGAAGGCGTACGGGGAGGCCTTCGACAACGAGTACTCATCGTCCAGTTGGTCCGCTTCGAGGATGGCCGGAGAGCGCGATCGCAAAATGGATGCAATGGCGAATCTCAGTGCCCGCTCTGAGAGTCTGGTCGATCAGGTGCTTCACCAATGGTCGTTCGCCGAGGTCGCGGACGACATCGCTCACGCCGGTCGAGTTCTCATTGAACATCTCAACGACGACGGGCTGCTGGATCTACCCCTTGAGGACATCGCGGCCAGGCAGGATGGCGAGCCAGTCACGCTGGACGAGCTGGAGCGAGCGAAAGATGTATTGCAGGCTCTGGTTGAGCCGCCGGGTATCGGGGCGTCGACAATCAAGGAATGCCTGCTTCAGCAGGTTGACGCATGGAAGCGGCGAGACGGGGAGGATGTTGACGCGTGGCGGCGTGTTGGGGCGCTCATTGAGGACCACCTGGACGATCTCGTTCAGAATCGGCTTCCGGTGATCGCCCGCCAGACCGGGCTTGATATCGAGGAGATCAAAGAGGCGATGCGGCTCATGCATCGATTGAGCCTTTCCCCCGGTCGGGAAGTCGTGGACGAGCATGTTCCGCCGGTCCTCCCCGATGTCATTGTGGAGTACGACCAGCAACAGGATCGGTACCTCGCAGCGCTCTGTGATGGTGTCGTGCCGCCGCTGCGTGTGTCTCCGCGGTACGCGGAGATGGCGTCCGACAAGGCAGTCGATGCCGATACTCGCACGTTCCTTTCACGCAGTGTCGGCAACGCGCGGTGGCTGATCGAGTCAATCAACCAACGCCGCAATGCGCTGCTGCGGGTTGTCGAGGTCGTGCTCGACCGGCAGCGAGGCTGGTTTGATCAGGGGGCCAGAGGGCTCAAGACGCTGCCGATGACGGAGGTTGCAGACCTGCTGGGGGTGCATGTGGCGACGGTGAGTCGAGCGGTTTCGGAAAAGTGGATGCAGACCCCGCGTGGCATCGTGCCGCTTCGCAGGTTCTTTTCGGGTGGAACAGAGACGAGCAGCGGCGAAGACCTGTCATGGGAAGCCGTCAAGGCGATGCTTCGCGATATTGTTTCGGAGGAGGACCCCGCCAAGCCGCTTGGGGATGAGGCGATTGCGGCGGCGCTTCGCGAGCAGGGGGTTGCAATCGCCAGGCGAACGGTCGTCAAGTATCGGCAACAGCTTGGGATTCCGCCCGCGAGACTGCGGCGGACGTACGGCTGAACCGGTTCAGACCTGCTCAACCTCCGCGGTCTTGTCGTTGCAGAGCGTGTCGACTTCAGCGGTCTTCGACTTTGTCAAGTCGTCGATTTCCTTCTTGAGGTCTTTGCCTTGATCCGCGGAGAGCGAGTTGCTCTTGTCCTTGATGCGTCCATCCACCTGCTTCATCGCGTCGCGGCGTTCATTGCGGATGGCGATCCGAGTCTCCTCTGCGAGCTTGCGGACCTGAGCACCCAACTGCTTGCGACGGTCGGCCGATGGAGGCGGGACATTGATGCGGATCTGTTCGCCTTCGACCTGGGGGTTCAAGCCGAGGTCCGCCATTTCGATCGACTTTGCAATGCCGTTCTTGAGCGTCGGATCGAATGGCTTGACGAGCAATTGTGTGGCTTCGGGCACGGACACGGCCGCGACATCGCGGAGGTCGACCATGGAACCATACGCATCGACCTTGAGATATTCGAGCAGGGCTGTGCTCGCCCGGCCCGTCCTGATGCCACGAAGTTCCTGCTGGTAGTACTCGATGGACTTGGCCATGCGAGAACGCGTCTCCTTGACGATTGCGTCGCTCATGCCTTCTTGCTCCGTTCTTCCGTCATTTGGGGGGCCGCTGGCGTGGTGTTGTGGATCAGTGTGCCGACCTGCTGGCCTTCCACGACCCGCTTGATGTTGCCGGCCTCCTTGAAGTCGAACACGATGATTGGCAGGTCGTGCTCCATGCACATCGAGAGGGCGGTGAGGTCCATGACGCCGAGCCGGTTCTCGATGGCCGTCGCGAACGTGAGCACGTCGTACCGTTCCGCATCCGGATTGGTGGTGGGATCGGCTGCGTAGACGCCGTCGACTTTCGTCGCTTTGAGGACGACATCGCAATTGAGTTCCGTGGCTCTGAGCGACGCGCAGGTGTCGGTTGTGAAGAAGGGATTGCCGGTGCCGGCTGCGAGGATGATGCAGCGGCCCTTCTCCATATGGCGGAGGGCCCGCTTGCGAATAAAGGGCTCGGCGATGGACGGCATGTTGATGGCCGACATCAGCCGTGCGGGCTGTCCGAGGTGCTCGAGCGCCTCCTTGAGCGCCATGCCGTTCATGACAGTTCCAAGCATGCCCATGTAGTCGGCGGTGGACTGATCGATGCCGAGTTCGCGAGCGAGGTTTGCCCCGCGAATCATGTTGCCGCCTCCGACGACGACAGCAAGGCCAACACCGGTGCCTGCGACTGAACAGATCTCCGCGGCGATGCTTCGAAGCTCTTCCGCGTCGATGCCTCCGACGTTGGGCTGCGAAAAACTCTCGCCGCTGATCTTCAGCAGCACACGGTTGTAGGGGGAGCGGCCGGTCATGGTGTCCTCACAGATCCGACCATTGAACGGGGCCGACGGCTGCCGGTCAAGTCGGGTTGGTCACGCACCCAGGAGCCAGTTCAGCCGCTGCTGCAGCAGCGACGTCACGTCGTCGAGCATGTTGCGGGCCGCGACGGGCCACACGGCCCACCGAGTTGAGTAGGGCTCAGATGCGAGTTCCAAGCCGTCCCGGATGGCCCGTTTCATGCGGCGGGTATTGAGTTGGGACAGAAACTCCTGGTCGAGCGGCGCTGCGATCTGATGTTTGTCCGGAGCCGGAACGATGATTGCGATGGGGTCGTCGTCATCGGTTGCCTCGTTCTCGAGGTGGTACGTCACGGTCCAGAACCAGCAGTCCCCATACCACCGCAGGCCCTCCACCAGTCCGCCTTGCTTGTGGAGGAAGTCCCTGGTGGCGTCGAAGAGTTCCGCTGCTGGGACCGGGAGGTCCATTCGCAAGTCGTCGATCGACGGGACGTTGAGTTCGTCCTGCCACGGTGATCTTTTGTCTGTCATCGACATGGCCGGGCATTGTACCGTTCCGGCCCCGGGGAGCGGGGCGGCCGGATCGCCGCGGCTGTAGAATCGTCGCCATGGCTTCATCTGACAGCTCCGGCCCAGCCGACGTGTCCGCAGCACGCATCCTGCTGGTGGACGACAACCAGCAGAATCTTGAGCTGATGGAGGCGTATCTGGCCGAACTCGGCTGCGATCTCCAGACGGCGGAGGACGGCGTTGCGGCGATCGAGGCCATCGAGGCATCGGCCCCCGACCTGATTCTGCTGGACGTCATGATGCCCAGAATGTCAGGGTTTGAGGTCTGCGAGCGAATCAAGGCTCAGCCCGCAACGAGAGACATCATCGTCATCATGGTCACGGCGCTCAACGAGGTCGGGGACTTTGAGCGTGCCGTCGAGTGTGGGACGAACGATTTTATTGCCAAGCCCGTGAACAAGGTCGAATTGCTCGCGCGGGTTCGGTCGCTGCTGGATCTCCGTATGGGGCAGCAGCAGGGCAGTCCGGTCGGGTCTGAAATCAGGCCCAGAGCCGCCGACATCGAAGGTCTGACCGACGAAGGCGACCGGATTCTGCCTCCGCCTGTAGAAGTCGAAGAAGATTTGCCCAGCTGAGCGCGGCGCGCGCGACGACGCCGGTACCACCATCGGCCACAATTGGCCGGTACCGGCGTCGTCCCAAGCAGTTGTTGCACCGAGGCCCCGACAGGCGGCGGCCGCGC
>CAZMPA010000113.1:0-7538 GCA_964567915.1 uncultured Isosphaeraceae bacterium
TGCTCACCGGGTACGACGACGTGGTCAAAGTGCTGCGTGATCGCGAGCACTTCTCATCAGACCGCATGGGGTTTCTCGCTCGGGAGCTGCCCGCCGAGAAGCAGGCCGACTACAAACCCATCTTCGACGTGCTGTCGCAGTGGATGGTCTTCCGGGACCCGCCCGACCACACGCGGCTTCGCATTCTGCTCAACAAGTTCTTCACGCCCAAGGCCGTTGAGGCATTCCGACCACGCGTGCGAGGCATCGTCAACGACCTGCTCGATGATCTGGCGCCGAAGGGCCACATGGATGTCGTTCGCGACTTCGCCTACCTCACACCGCTTACCGTCATTCTGGAACTGCTCGGCGCGCCAAGCCTTGACCGCGACCTCATCAAGGAGTGGTCAGAGCAGATTGGTGTGTTCTTCTTCATCCGGGCCGACTTGCCCGAGCGCCGCGCGATTGCGTGCGAGGGCGTCAAGTCGATGTGTGAGTACCTGCAGCCGCTCGTCGAAGAGCGGCGAAGGAATCCTCAGGACGACCTGCTGAGCGTGCTCGTGCAGGCGGAGCAGGAAGGCGGACTCTCCGAGCAGGAGGTCATCTCCACCGCGGTGCTGCTGGTGTTTGGGGGCCATGAAACCACGATGAATCTCATCGCGAACGGGGCGCTGGCTCTCATTCAGCATCCGGAGGCGTGGGAGCAGCTCAAGGCGAAGCCGGATCTGGTGCCTGGGTCGGTCGAAGAACTGCTGCGGTACGACGGCTCGGTCAAGGCGACCGTGCGTTGGGCTCGCGAGGATGTTGAGCTGTCGGGCACGACCATCAAGGGCGGCGATCGAGTGCTGGTGTCCCTCAGCGGCGCCAATCGTGACCCGGCTCAGTTCAAGTCCCCTGACACGCTCGATCTCACACGCAGCCCGAACCCGCATGTCGCGTTCGCCCACGGCATCCACGTGTGCCTCGGCGCGCCGCTCGCCCGCATGGAAGGACAGGAGGCCTTTGCCGGGCTGACGCGTCGGCTTTCCAACCCAAGGGTTGCCTCGGAAGAGTTGCACTACTTTCCGACCGTCGTCAGCCGGGCGCTCAAGGAACTGCCTATCGAGTTCGATGTATGACGGACGCCGCAACTGATGGCAGACGTGCCCAGGCGACGGTGGACCTGGCGAAGTGCGTCGGATCGACGCTCTGCGTTCAGATTGCCAGCGATGTCTTCAGGCTGACCGAGAACGGTCAGTCGGAAGCGACCACTGTCGGCGGATGCGCCGCCATCATGGATGCAGCAGAGGCGTGCCCGCTGATGGCCATCACCGTGACGGATGCCGAGTCGGGGGACGTGCTGTTCCCCTGACGGTCTGGTAGGGTGCCGCGTCGAGGCGAGGAGGGCACCATGCACAACCGGCACGCATTTGAATTGCTGCACGATCCGTTCCTGAACAAGGGCACGGCGTTCACCGAGGAGGAACGGGCAGCGAATCATTTGGAGGGTCTGCTCCCGCCGACGGTCGAGACGCTTGACGAGCAGGTCAGCCGCGTTTTGAATCAACTTGACCGGTGGGACAGCGATCTCGAGCGGTACATGCAGTTCCGCTCGCTGCAGGACCGCAATCGCACACTCTTCTATAAGGTGCTCACGAGTGATCCTGAGCGGTTCCTGCCGCTTGTGTATACGCCGACAGTGGGGGACGCGTGCGAGCAGTTCGGGCACATCCTGCGCCGCCCTCACGGCGTCTACCTGCCTGTCACGGCCAAGGGCCGGATCAAGGACCTGCTGAGCAACTGGTCCAATGGAGACGTGCGGTTCATCGTCGTCACTGACGGTTCGCGGATTCTCGGGTTGGGAGATCTCGGGGCCAGTGGCATGGGCATTCCGATCGGGAAGCTCGCCCTGTACACGGCCTGCGCCGGCGTTCCGCCCGAATTGACACTGCCCGTCACGCTTGATGTGGGAACCGACAACGAAGCGTTCCTGAAGGATCCGCTCTACGCAGGATTGCGTCAGAGACGATGTGACGACGGCACCTACTACGAGTTCCTGGAGGAGTTTGTGCAGGCTGTGCAGGACCTGTTTCCCGAGTGCTGCATTCAGTTTGAAGACTTCAGCATGAACCACGCTGCGCCGCTGCTTGCGAAGTATCGAGATGCCGTGTGTTGCTTCAACGATGACATTCAGGGGACGGCCGGTGTCGCGCTCGCGGGCATTCACGCGGCGTGTCAGGCCAAGGGGGAGTCCATCGCAGATCAGCGAATTCTCTTCCTCGGAGCGGGCTCTGCCGGAACCGGTATTGCCGAACTGATCGTCGAGTCAATCGTCGTGGAGACAGGCCTGCCGCGGGAAGAGGCCATGACGCGTGTGCAACTCTTCGACGTCAACGGACTGCTCGTCAGTTCCAGAACGGATCTCATGCCGTTTCAGCAGCCGTTTGCGGTGGACGCAGATCCGTGCGACGACTTTGTGGCCGCCATCAAGTGCTTTAGGCCAACGGGGATCATTGGCGTCTCGACGGTGCATGGGGCATTCAATCAACAGGTCATCAAGGCGATGGCGGAGATCAACGAGCGGCCGCTCATCTTTCCGTATTCGAATCCGACGTCGCGTGCCGAGTGCACCGCTCAGGAGGCCTATGACGGAACTGATGGCCGCGTGCTCTTTGCCAGTGGCACGCCCATGCCGCCGGTTGAGCATCAGGGGCGGACGATCAAGCCCTCGCAAGGCAACAACGTCTACATCTTCCCTGCAATGGGCATGGCGATCTTTGCGACCGGGGCGAGGCATGTTCCGCAAGAGGCCTTTCTGTCGGCGGCCAAGGCGCTCGCGACCCATGTTCCCAAGTCGTACTTTGCGGACGGCATGTTGTATCCGTCGCGGGCGGACATTCGTGAGGTCTCTCTGGCGGTGGCCGGGCAGGTGGCCCGGACGCTGGCCGAAATGGGATTGAACCGCCACCACGCTTCTGACTGGGACCAGCGGATCCGTGAGCTCGCCTACGTGCCCGAGTACGACTGACGCCGGGGTTTGGGGGGCGTTGAGATTGAGAAAACCCCCCTGCAGCCAGCTGTTTGGCGCCCTACGGTAATGCTGGTTTTGCGGGCGGGACTCGGATGGAACAATCCTGCAAGCCCATCCAACCAGACGCCCTGCCGCGGCTTCGGTGAGGATTGTCCCCGGCCGCTGACACGGTCATGCACTTCATTCGCACTGTTGTCGTATGCCACGACTTCATCTCATCGTCCTCACCCTTCCCCTTGTTCCTCTTTCGGCCGCGGCCGCGTCCCCGCTGGGCCAGGCCGACGGATTCACCGTGTTTGTTCTGGAGAACTATCAAGCCAACAACACCGACTGCACCGGCCGCGTGGCCGTGGGCGGAGACGCCCAGTTCAATAACGTCGGGGTCGGGTCTGGGCTGCCCAACTCATCGGGGGCTCGCGACGACCTGATCGTCGGCGATGATCTGCTCTGGAACAACGGCCAGAACTTCAACGGCAACACGCAAGTGAGTGACGAGGTGTCGCTGACGAGCGTTGGAACGCCAAACGGCTCGGTTGGTGCCAGTGTCGATGTGGACTTCTCTGGTGCCAAAGACGATCTTGAGGCGCTCTCAGACGCATTGGCTGCGGTCGAGGCCGACGGGACGGTTGTGCGGCAGTGGGGCCAACTCTTTCTCACGGGAAGCCAGAGCGAGGTCAATGTGTTCGATCTGGACACGTCGGACTTCTACCCGTGCTACGGACTGCACATCGACGTGCCGGCGGGGGCCAGTGTCCTGGTCAATGTGTCGGGCGCGATCGTGGCGCTCAACTGGTTTCAGCCCTTCCTGACCGGCGTGGCGGCGGATCACCTGTTCTTCAACTTCCCGGAGTGCACGGTGTTTCAGATGAATGGCATCGGTTGGAAGGGCTCAATCCTCGCCCCGCGTGCGACCATGCAGTTCAACAATGGCCAGATCGACGGCGGGCTGGTGCTCAAGGACCTCCAGGGCAACGGGGAATCGCACCACCTGCCCTTCACCGGCGACCTGCCCCTCGACGACGCCCCCGACATCACCGTCGCCCCCTACGACTGAACACCCCCGACCGCCGGTCACTTTATATCCATGCCTCGCAGGCACTTACAAAACCACAGTTTTCTAAGTCGTTGTGGGATAAGCAGATAAAGTGACCGGCGGTCGATTGGGCTGGGAGGGTGCAAGAACGCCGTTTTTCGCGCCGATGGCCTTGCTGGCCTCGGGATGAGCACAGTGACCGCCGGTCACTTTATCCCGTTGTCTTGCACACACTTACAGAATGGCCGTTTTCTAAGTCCTTGTGGGGCGGGCAGATAAAGTGACCGGCGGTCGATTGGGCTGGGAGGGGGTGAAATTGGCGTTTTTTGGTTGGAGGGCTTTACGGGACCTTGAGATCCGGTTATAGTTCTACCGTGTGGCTGGGCCTTGTCCGCCACACGCAACGTGCCCCCTTCCTCCTGGCATCCTCCCTGCATCACATAGGTGCGTGGAGGATGCCTATCTTTTTTGAGGTGCCGAGCGTGGAGGGCAGGCAGGCCGCGACCACGCCCCGGCCCATCAGGCTCATTGCCGGAACCCCAAGATGTTGACGTGCGTCGTTGCTGCCGAGCATCCGCGGCAGTCGGTGGCTTGGTGCCTGCCGCCGCCCTTCGTTTTGCGACGCCGCATCAGAACGAAGTACGCTCACACGGCATCGCACTGTGCTGGACCGCTACTTGCTTCCCAACATCGGACTCTCCGCTGTCGGCTTCCCGCCAACCCAGACTCTGGACGCATCGACGACGAAGAGCCCGTCGTCGTTGCGGTCGTGCACCACGCCCTCGACGAGAATGAACTTCGACTCCTCGATGCCGCCCATTCCCTTGGCAGTGGCGTGAAGGGCACGTCCAGCTTCATCAAGGAGGCGAACCGTCACCGTCCCGTTTCGGACCGACGTTATGTCCTCACAGCAGTAGTCCCACGGGATGGCGCAGTGGTCCTCTTCGCCCATCAACTCGCAGGACACAAGTGCGGTGTCGGCCGCCACGAAGATGGCGCTGCCATTGACGAAGGGTTCAGGTCGACCGCCGACGCGTGCCAGAAACCGGACCTTGTCGCCGACCGCGGCCGAGGCCTTGACCTTGGTCACGCCCGGCGCATCGTCGGGTCGGTCAGTGACGAACAAGCCCGCCGGGACACCGGGCTTTGCAGGTGTGGCCGCTGCCCCGTTGGGCTCGCCGCCTCCGCAGCCGACCGCTGCGATGAGGGCTGCTGCGATGAGCGAATGCTTGAACATGGACAGAACTCCTTCTGGTGCTGGTTTACTCTCCGGCGCGAAGCGCTTCGGGGATGGGTCTACGAAGGCACCGCCATGCAGGAACAGCGGCACCGATGACTCCAAGGACGAGACCGGCCGCGAGGCCGAGCGACAGGACGCCGGCGTCGATCGTGATGCCGAAGACGCCCATTGAAAAGCGAATGACGAAGTGGTCCAACACGAGCAGTCCAAGCCCGCATGCAAGCAGCGCGCCGACCGACGAGGCCAGTATGGATTCCTGCACGAGCGACCAAAGGATGGCACCACGTGAGAATCCCAGCGTCTGTAGTGAGCCGATCTCACGCACGCGGCTGGCAAATGCCGCATACATCGTGTTGAGCCCGCCAGTGACGCCGCCGATCGCAATGAGCACCGCCGTTACGATGACAAGCAATCGAACCGGTCGGTAGAATGCGCCCAATTGGGCGTAGTACTCGGTCTCCGCGACAGCGGCGAGTTCCAGATCCAGCCTGGTCGCAGCAAAGGCTTCCAGATCGACGAGATCTGCGCCGTCCGTACGAAGAATGACTGTCGACAAACTGTCACGCTGCGATGTGACCTGCAGATCCGTCAACGCCGTCCAGAACTCGCCCTCGATCACGCCACCGGCGGCGGCCATGACACCGACAACTTCGTACGGCTCATCGTCAAGCACAAAGGCAGCGCCCAGAATCGACTCGGGCGGGTCGAAGCCCAGCGACCGGGCCGCGAGGCAACCGGCGGTGAGTTCGCTGCGGCCGGCGCGGGGCGCGTGGCCGTGTGTGATCCTGGTGTCCTCGTGTACCAGCCAGGCCTCGGGCTGGATTCCTCGAATGACTGCGAGGCGACCAGGTTCGTCCGATTCGGTTGTCAACGGCAGCGCGAGGTGAACCTCGGGTGAAACAGCGTTTACGCCCGCGCGAGTAAGAAGACCAGGTACGCTCGCAGCGACGATGCCGCCCGTGCTCATTGCAATCTCACTTCGCTCAATGCTTTCCTCGCTGCCGCTTCCCATGAGCATGATGGCGTCAGGCGATCCGCTGACGCGCATGGCCTGCTGCATCCCCTTGGTGAAGCCCGCGGCCGCCAGAACGAGGAGCACAACCAACGTACTGCCACCGACGCTCAAGGCGAGCCGAAGGGGAGAGCGACCGAGATTTCGGACGGCGTATCCAAAGGGGAGCGTTTGCATGGCCTGCGGCTCCTAGACCGCCCTGAAGCAGGACGCGATGTCCCGCCGGGCAAGGCGAACGGCGGGCACAATGCCCGCGAGCAATCCGAGCGTGAGCGCCGCTGCGATACCAACCAGTGGCGCGGTCCAGCCAGCGGCGACTTCGACGTTCAGGCCCTCCATCGTGAGGCTGAAGTTGCCAACGCGAACCGTTGCGAAGGCTGCTGCCGCGCCAAACAACCCGCCGGTGAGGCCCATGACGGCGCCCTCGAGCAGCACCATCCAGCCGATCAGCGGTCCGGGGTAACCGAGGGTCTGCAGCACAGCGTGATCACGCACGCGGTCGCGCATGGCGAGAATGATCGCGTTGGCGATGAGCGTGAAGACGGCGGCCAACGCTCCCCAGGCGAGCAGCCCGGCGAAGTCGACCAGTTCGACGATGTCGCGAGCAGCGCGGCCGACGAAGGCTCGTTCCGGCCTTGTTGCTGTCGGGTATTCGTCATGGCGGAAGAGATCATCGATCTCGGCCCCTACGGTTTCGAGCTGCTGGGGATCCTCGACCGCGACGTTGAACTGTGTCACGAGCCCGCCGGTGCCTCCGCGTCGGGCGGCTTCCTGCAGAAACGGCAGGTGGACCCAGGCAATGTTGCGATCCTGTGGGTGATCAGATTCAAGAATCCCAGAAACGAACACCGTGATGCCGGCAGCCGAGAAGCGATCGCCCACTTCAATGCCGCGCCTCGACGCGAGTGCCTCACCGACCACCGCCGCGTCGCCGCGGCCCTGCCAGTCGGAAACGGACCCTCCCGTGATGGAGCCACCTTCCGAAAGCGCGTTGTCGAGGTCGTCTCTGGGCACACCGCGAAACGTCACAACATCAAGAGACGCCCTGCAATTCGACACGTGAATCTGCATCGGCACTACGCTCTTCACACCTTCGAGCCGTTCGATCCGGCCGCCGTAATACTGTGGAAGTCGACTGGAGAACGGGCAGAATCGATTCTCTCGGTACACGACGAGCGTCGTGTCGCCCGCCTGCACCCGAGTGGCCGTGTGGACGCCCTCCCGCATGGCTTCCACCGCCACGAACAGGAACATGGCGATGCCC
>CAZMPA010000114.1:0-7520 GCA_964567915.1 uncultured Isosphaeraceae bacterium
CTTGACTGCGACGGTAAGGGCGGCTGGATTGCCTGCGACGATATGGTAATCGAGTCGGCGCGCATTGGCACGTTTACGATACCACGCGGCGCGCTTAACGACTTGGCGAGCATACCGCGTGCCGTGCGTTCAATCATTACGGTTAACGGACCGCATCGCGTAGGAGCAATCATTCACGATTATCTGTACGCGAAGAAAGGCAAGTTACCGGAGTGTGATATAACCCGCGAAGAGGCCGACGCGGTGTTTTACGATGCAATGCGCATGTCTCGTAATGACTACTACGGCAGCTTGCGTCCTTACGAACAGTTAGCGCTTATACGTGCGGATAAAGACACGTTGTACAGAAGCAACGAACAGCTCGTCGGCGATATTACTGCGCATACAATGTGGTCTGCGGTACGTGCTGGCGGTTGGGTGTATTGGAACCGTTAAGCACGAACAACAGTGATCAAGCCCTCGGCACCTGCAACGGCTAACAACCGTCCCAGTGTGCTGCGGCTGTTCGTTACGTCCGGTACGTCGTCACCGTCCAGAAACTTCACTGCGTCACCGACCAGAATGCAGCCGAACGTGTGGCGCGTATAGTTACCGGCGTGTATCTGAATGAACGTGCGGCCTTCAACGTCGCGCAGTTCCAGCACTTCACCGTTTGAAGGGCTTGTGCGTCTAAAATACGAATATTGTCCAGGCGGTATACAACTAATATTTGGCAGGTTGTTGTGCCACGGCAATTCCAGCGTAAAGCATTGAACGTCGCCACACCATAAACGGCCTAAAGTACAGTCATCGTATGAGACGGTTTCAAGGCGTATTGTGTTCAACCTGTCGCCACCTTGGCAACACCCATAAACATAGCAGCGACACCACCCGCACCGAGTAACACCGACGCGGCAAGCTTCCACACTAACCCGCGCATACCGTCAACGACGGGGCGCATGGCGGCTATATCTTCGCCGTGCATAACCTGCGTATCGCGTATGCCTTTCACTTCATCTTCAATGCTGTCGTGTTTCGAGATATACACGGCCAGTTGCGTCACCAACTGGCCTACCGCTTTCGTATTAGCCTCAAGACTCGCATTTGTACGATTCGTGTTATCTTCCATAAGAGATAACCTTTTGTCATGGCTTTCAACTTTTGCGTGTAGATCGTTCATGTGTAAGTAACCTTGATAATGACCTATGAAGAATGACCACGGCGGTTAAAAGCATTATTAAACCAATTCCAAGCAAAGCCAACAATTGCACCCCCGCATGTCATAATTATAGCAATTTCATAGCTTAATAAAATTAGACTAAAGTTTAAATCTTCACCGTAAAGTAAAAAATCATACCGACTGTACGCAGGCGCAAACAGGCCTGTGTATAGCGCAATCAATACGGTTTGCAGCGCCGCATAAACCCACAGTACCCAGTCATCGCGCATACTACACAAGCCGACCACAACAAGCGACGTGCTCGAAAGCGCAAGATAATGGCCATAAAAACCGAAGTCTAACCAGTTAACGGTTCCAACTAAGGTAAACGATACGACTAAAACCAGTAATCTATTTTCGGCTTTTCTTAGTGCGCTGCGTGTCATTCTTCGGTTTCTCTTTGCGTTTACCTACCGGCATGCCTAATACTCCACTACATATAATTGACCGTTGAAAGAAAATACTTCGGTAATTCCTTCATTCGATATGTTGATCGGGCCGCCCGACGTTGTACCGTCTGCAAGCCTAAACAATTGATTATTACTAATTAATTCAAGCGTACCTGTTGTACGCGGTTTAGTAAAGCGTAACAGCCTTTTATCATCAAACACACCATCAAACGTAAATTCATAATCCGCGCCTGCAATACCCGGCACCCACGTAACGTCGCGGAATGTTGCGGCATTCGTCATGCTGTCCGTGGCGGCGTCTGTGGCGGCGAATTCGGTTTCATTGTTGCTCACCTGCACCCAGTCACCCCAGCCCGACAGCGTGCTTTCCCGGCACCGGTAGAACATGCGCGGTGTTTCACTGTTAGGCACTTCTTCAACGACGAAGACAACAGCGGGGCTATTAAACAAATCATTTGAAATTATTACGTTACCTGCCCAACCGTTCGCGGTATCGTCGGGCGAATTGCTTTGTGTTGCGTTTTCAGAACGATAAAACGCTGAACCGCTCACGCTGACCGTATCCCAGTTCGTGACCGCAATCGCCTCGGCACCTAACCCGAAATCACCGACAAGCGTTACGCTCCCCGCTGTAACGTCTGTACGGCTGGTAGTTTTTACTAGGTTGCTAGTAGTCCAGTAGTTCTGCCACGGCCCCCAAGTATTATCTGTAATTCGCCCGAATCGCGTGTAAGCTTCTAGAATAGCAGGGCTACCCGCTTGCCACACTTGCTGAAAAATATTACCGTTGTTTAAGCGGCCTACTACCCCCACCCAGCCAGCTTTACCGTCGTCAGGCGTGTTTGCCTGCCCTGTGCTAGCGGTAGATGAGTAAAAACCGCCGTCAGAAATACTATTCCAATCTGTTATGTTGACTCCTGCGTCACCTATCCCGAAATCGCCCGCCGCTAGCAACTCGCGCCATGCTTGCCAAGTGCCGCTAGTTTTATACCTTACGTAAATCGCACCGTCAGTAAGATCCACAAACACCTGCATGCCGCCATTATTGGTATTAAATTCGTTTTGCGTTAACGTCCCGGCATTGGTCGTCGGCGCGTTAAGCGTAGATACGTCACACGCGTAAAAGCCGCTAGCCTCTACGGTGTCACAATCTGCAACGGTTGGCGCTGTACTACCCAAACCGAAATCACCTACTAGCGTCACACGTCCTGCGGTGTCGTCCGTCGGCCCTGTAGTCTTCTGTAGATTACCCGTGTGCCAGTATTGTTGCCAGTCAACACCAAGAGACGTTGACGGATCAACGCCTGTACTAGCTTGCAGTGCGTAATACAGCTGGCCGTCAGTCGTTTGCACAACGTCGCCCGCAACATACGGCGTGCCGATACGCCACACGCCGACAAACCGCAACGCTTCCCACGATGCGCCCGCGTCGCTTACAGGGTCGTTACCTAGATTGTTGTTAGTCAGCGAACGGTATACCTCGCCGTCTGAGCCGACAACGAAATCACCTTGACTGTAAAGTATATCGTTGTCCCAGTCGCCAAACTCTGCAACGCCGTCGGTCTGCCCTACAGGATCAAACTCGTCAATCTGTACGCCGTTAACGTCGCGCAAAACAACTTTATACGCGCCGGTGCCGAATATGTCCGGCGCTCTACCCTCACCGTCTAGTATGACGGGGTTGGTGTTTAATACTGTCTCTGCGTTGTCTTGGAACGTATTACGCTCTGACGATGTACCCGTCTCGAAAAACGTTAGCGCGCCACGGCTTAACGGTGCGCCGCTATCGTCGAAAAACTGTTTAAAGGCTTCAATTACTCTTGACATTTATTTGATCCTCTAGAAAATTAATAAGGTCAAATGATGCGTCCATTTGTGCCTTATACTGGCGTTGTTTTAGTTTGGCCGGATTATCATCGTCACGTATTTTATTTATAATCTTACCGCCTACGCGTATAGGGTCGATATAATCGCCTATGCCCGCCGCGCCGCGTGTTTCCGCGTCTTGCATAACTCGGCTCAGAGTTTTATCAAACTCGCCTTGAAGCGACGTTCTAGCCGCCGCGCCGAAATTGCTGTCTAGCTCATCGGCAAACAGTATCAGCGACTTTAGATTTACGGGGCTAGCCGTTGTCGCGGGGCCAGGTAGACGGTTATCAGGGTAAATTGTTGATTGATAGCTTTCCACCGAATCGACCAAATCTAGCAACGGTACGCGTGACTGTGCGTTACCCATTAGGCGGCGCAGTAGCGTACCCAACGCCGACGATGCACTGGAACTGTTAAAGTCCAGCTTGTTAGGCGCTAAGCGCTGCAATTCGTCTATCATCACGATAGTGTCAGAGTATTGTCGGTTAGCGTTTTCGTACTGCGGAAATTGGTCCCGCAATTGCTGGTTGATGTTCGCCCGCAGTCCTTTTAGCACGCGTTCAGCGTCGCCGCTTAACCCTTCCGACTTGGTGCCGTAACTGACCATATTGTCAATCTGTCGCTTGAACTGGTGCAGGCCCAGCGCGTCGATGCTGTCGCCTTCTTTAAGCATTTGCGAGTAGACGCGTTGTATAGGTTTTTGCAATTCGGGCAGACCGCGTAACGCTGAATTGCTAAAATCCAGCATTTCATCGCCTACGCCTTCTATAAACAAATTATCTAGCGCACCTTGAAATTCGTCGCCGATATTAGCCAGTTCGACGCGTTGGCCGCGTAAGTCTTGTTTGGCTATGCGGTCGACTTCTTTACCTGCTGCTTTGTTGGCCTCAACTATTTTGTCAAAGCGCTTTTTGAATACGTCACCCGCTACGTCAGACGGACGGTTTAGCATGCCGAATTCTTTATCGCGGAGCGCTTTTTGCTGCAGCATAGCCATGCGGCGCAATTGTCGTTGCGTCTCTACGTTTTGATTTTTAACCGGCTGAATAACACCGGGGTCGAAACCGTGCTCAAGTACTTTAACCGCTGCGGCATCTTTTGCCGTCGTAGGCTGGTCAACGCCGGTTAGTTGGCCGAGGCGCGTTTGTTCTACTTTAAACGGCGCAAGGTCGGGATCAGGATCGGCACGCTGTATGCGCTCAATAATGGCTTGCTTGACGGGGCTTGGCTCTGCGAACGTTTTAACCGCATCTTGTACAATCATCTGGCCGCCTGTCGGCGTATCACCATCAACGGCGCGTGCTGTACGTGCGAGACGCGCACCGCTTAACGCTGGCGCGGCCTGAACGGCGGGCGGTATGAACGGCGGCAACTGCTCGCCGATTTCGCCAACAGTTTGCATGATGTCTTGTCCCGTCTCGGTGCGCGGCTGGTATGTCACGTTGCTTGCGAACTCTTCACCCGCGCCAGTAATACGATCGGCTGCGGCTGGTGTTCCGAATTCTCCGCTTAAAATTTCTTGACCCATTTGGTTAGCTGCACCTAGTGCTGCGGCAGGCATGCCAAGCGCGCCACCTGTTACGGTAGACAATAACGCCTCACCGACACCTAGCGCACGATCCGCTAGACCGGGCGATGGCTGTTCAGGTACTTGTGCGTTTAGATCAAACCCAACGCCAGGCACGTCTTGCAATGATTGCGCGCCACCTGTTGCGCCTTGCATTGCAAAGTCCGCTTCGGTGGCTAAACCTGCGGCAATGGCTTTACGCTTAATCTCTTCTTTCGACGTTCCATCGGGTATGCCTTGAATCCGCACGCCATTGGGCAAAATAACATCCATTACAGATCACCCCAGTTAACCGCGCCGCCCGTCGGAGGTGTCGCGCTTTCTTCCTCGTCTTCGGTTGACAGCTTGGCTTTGACAATAGCGTCGATGGCCGATAGCTGAGCGGCTACGGCCTCGGGCCGCGTCTTGCGAGTCGGTATCATATTTAACAACATTTCTTGGTCTTTATCTGTAAAATTGCCCTCGCCCGCACTCCTAAACATTTGTTTCAGTATTGGTGCCATTGCTGCAACGGCACCCTCGGCGATTTGCTGGTTAGCCGTAAACGCAGGCAAGCGCCCAACAATCGGCCCTGTATCCGTACCGGCTAGCGACTGTTCAAGCTTGCGAATGCCCGTTTCGTACACGTTAAACGCCTTGGCGTTACTGCGTGCCGTCTCAGTGCTTTTTGCTACGGCTTTTGCCGCGTTAGTGGCGTTCGTAACTGCCATTTCAATCTCAGGTTGTATGGCTAGGTCAACCGCTTTTTCGGCTTCACGCTCCGCACCCGCAATAGTCGCCTCAACGGCAGCAACGTCTTCGGCTGTGCCTTGTGCCGCGATGGTTTGTGCCGCTGAACCGGTTGCACGCGGGCCAAGTCCCAGCGCAATGCGTGCTGACGCTGCGCGATCTGGATCATCCGATTCAAGGTCGCGTAAAAGCTGCTCGCGTTCACGCGTACCGGCGGTCTGTCCTTGCGCGCCTGCGCCTTTCATAACTGCCATTATCTCGTATAAGTCAACCATACGTTCCTTATACGGCTTGCGCTCTAGCGCCTCGATTTGCGTTTTCAGCGTGTCGTTGCCTCGATACTTGCGTTTGAGCGACGGGATCAGCTTGTTCTGGTCGGCTTCATCCATCGACAACAAAAACGCCGTATCTGACAGCATGTTGCGCTGTAGCGCCTGCTGCATAGACTGTTGGTAGTCCTGCTCGGCTGCTCGCTGTTGCTGTTCGAATTGCTGTTGTGCGCGCTGTTCTTGCTGTTGCTGCAAATCGTACTGATTCATAGCTTGACCCATTTGCAAGCCTGTGCGCAGCGCGCTTTGTTGCTGTCCGAAAAAATCAGGTATCATACTTACCACCGCTGGTTATTAGCTATAAACTGATCGTTACTTATGGCGTTACCTGTTGAACCGCCGCCGCCGCCGCCGCCGAACATGCCCGGATTACTCGCAAACAAGCCAGTAAGCTGACTTAATGCATTGCCCCAAGGATTAGTCACGCCACCCGCTTGCGCCTGTCCTAGTGCCTGTGCAAGCTGCGCCTGTTGCGATCCTTGGCCCGTGCCGATGTTAGCAAGCAAGGTTGCAAGTTGTGTTGCAAGTTGCGCCTGCGTACCGCCTAAGTTCGTTAGTAGATTAATCGAATTATTCAGCGTCTGCGCGTCCATGTTCGCAAGGTTCAAGCCGGTTTGCTGCTGAATCTGCGCAAGTGTGTTGCTCAACGCTTGTTGGTTCTGTGCAAGCTGTTGCCCTACGCCGAAACGTAGGCCGCCGGTCTGCTGCCCAAGGTTCTGCAAGATATTCGCAATCGCACCGGACTCTTGACCGATAACGCCCGCGCCTTGTGTTGCCATGCCAGCGCGTAACCCGCTCACGTCGCGGCCGGTTTGTGTTGCAATATTTGCGAGGTTATTCGCCGCGCCGGTTTGGGCTGCCGCTTCGTTCTGGCCGAGACGTTCCGCAAGCCCTGCAAGGTTTTGCGTAACATTCGCCCGTAGCGAGCTTGTATTCTGGCCGAGACGTTCCGCAAGCCCTGCAAGGTTTTGCGAGACGTTAGCACGTAACGCACTGCTGCCTTGGCCGAGACGTTCCGCAATACCCGCTTGCGACTGGCCTGCCTGCGTTTCAGCACTTGCAAGGTTCTGGCCGAGACGTTCTGCAATACCCGCGCCAGCGATACCCGCTTGCGACTGTAACTGGCCTGACTGCTGGCCGAGGCGTTCTGCAATGCCTGCAAGGTTCTGGCCTTCTTGCGACTGCAATGCCGCCAGTTGTTGCGATGCGCTTTGTCCGCTGCTTGCTAAGTCGCGGCCTGATTGTGCACGTAGCGCACTTAAAAGCTGGCCTTCATTCTGTGCGGTGCCTGCTAATAGCTGTCCCAAACGTTCGCGGCTGCTTAGTTCTTGCAAGCCGCCTGTCAAGCCAAGGTTAGACAGTTGGTCGCCCTGACGTGCTTGCAATGCTGCCACGTCGCCTGCTGCTTGCTGGCCGCG
>CAZMPA010000115.1:0-7442 GCA_964567915.1 uncultured Isosphaeraceae bacterium
TGTCCATCACGCCGACGGCGGGCAGGCAAGCTGCGAAGAGGTCCGGCCGCTGCGTCATGGCGGCCCCGACGAGCAGCCCGCCGTTGCTGCCACCCTGAATCGCCAGCCTGTCCGGTGACGTGTAGCCGTTCCGGATCAGCCACTCGGCAGCGGAGATGAAGTCGTCAAAGACGTTCTGCTTTGTGAGCTTTGTGCCGGCGAGGTGCCAGTCGCGTCCATACTCGCCCCCGCCTCGCAGGTTGGCGACCGCCAGCACACCACCCATCTCCATCCACGCCAGACGCGATGGAGAGAACACGGGCATGAGCGGAATGTTGAACCCTCCGTAGCCGTACAGCAGTGTTGGCAACTGGCCATTGCGCTGGACATCCCGCCGGTGCGCCAGAAACATGGGGACGATGGTGCCGTCCGTACTTTCGAAGAAGACCTGCGAGACGGCGTAGTCGGACGGATCGAAGTCCACCTCGGCCTGCCGCCACACCTCAGTGCGTTGCGTGTCCAGGTTGTGGCCGATGATTGACGGTGGCGTTGTGAAGGAGTGGAAGGAGTAGAACACCTCCGGATCGTCGGGCCATCCTGAGAGTCCCGAGGAGGATCCGATGCCGGGCAGGTCGATGTCTCGCACCTTCGTGCCATCCATGTCGTGCAGGGAGAGCCTGGACGTGGCGTCTCGCATCCAGGATGCCGCAAGATGGCCGCCGACATGCGAAATGCCGCGGAGCGTGTCCTTGGATTCGGGAATGACGGTCTTCCATGTGCGGTCGCCGCTCATGTCGACCGAGACGACACGCCCCAGCGGCGCGTCTTCGGTCGTCTTGAAGAACAGCACGTTCCCCTCGTTGCCGACAAATGACCACGCCTCTTCAAACTCGGGCACGAGTGGCTCAAGCTTGGAGCCCGGGCGAGAGAGGTCCTGCGCCAGTACACGTGTCTCTTCGCCACCTTTCCAGACGTGCACGATCAGCCAGCGGCCGTCGTGACTGACCGCCGGGGACCAGCCCCAGTTCGGCTCATCCGGGTTCTCGTGCACGAGGACGTCCTCCTGCTGCGGCGTTCCCGGTCGGTGGAACCAGAGCGTCTGATGCGTGTTGGCGCCCTGCATGGCGTCTTCAGCGTCGGGCTCGGCGTACCGGGCGTAGTAGAAGCCGCTTCCATCGGGCATCCAGGCGGCCCCCGAGAACTTACTCCACTCGATCAGATCGGGAAGGTCCTTGCCACGCTCCAGATCGCGGACACGCCACGTCTTCCAGTCTGAGCCGCCATCGGAGCGGGCCCAGGCCAGGTAGCGTCCGTCGTCACTGAAGCTCATGCCGCTGATCGCGGCGGTTCCGTCCTCCGTAAGCGTGTTCGGATCGAGCAGTACCCGTGGTTCGGCGTCGAGCGTGTCCGCGACGTACCAGACGGATTGGTTCTGCAGACCGTTGTTGTGTGAGAAGTACCAACGGTCGCCGTACCGAGTGGGTACGCCCGTCTTCGGATAATTCCAAAGCGACTCGACTCGCGAGCGAATGGCGTCCCGCTGCGGGATCGCATGCAGGTGGCCAAATGTCACATCGTTCTGTCGGTCAACCCAGTCAGAGACGGTGTCGTCGTGCCGGACATCGGCCTCCAGCCAGCGGTAGGGGTCGGCCACGTCCACGCCGTGCAGTACTTCTACCGTTCCGTCCCGCCTGCTCGCGGGATAGGTGATGTCGGTCGTGGCAGGAGTTGCGAGCAGCGTGCAGAGCAGCGGTGAGGCAAGGACGAGCATGGGGATCTCCAGAGGCGGTCACCTGCCCACGATGTCGGGCAGCTGAAACATGTCGGACGTCAGGACATCTGGGCCTTCGGGCGTGATGAGCACGTCGGCCTCATAGTGAACAGTCATGGACCCATCGACGGTGCGAATCGGCCACGCGCCGGCATCTGAGGTGGTCTCATATCCGCCGGCGGCCAGCATCGGCTCGACCGCGAGCAGCAGGCCGGGCTCGAAGACGCGAAACGCGTCCGGCCATTCATTCGGCTGCGTTGGCACGACATTGGCAACGAACGGCGCCGTATGTAGTGACTTGCCGTATCCATGTCCGCCGAGACCACGGATGAGGGAGAAGCCGGCTTCGGTTTCGACACACTGTTGCACGGCGCGAGCCCAGTCGAGCAGGGGGCGGCCGGGCTGCATGGCGTCGATGCCGCGCCGGAGCGAGTCGACGCCAACGGCCATGAGCCGTCTGGATTCGTCGGAGACATCAACGATGCCGTAGGTCCAGGCCGCGTCGCCGATCCACCCCTTGTGCAGGACGCCAATGTCGATACTCAGGACATCGCCTTCTTTGAGAGGGCGATCCAGATCCAGATGCGTGCCATGCACCACGCAGTCGTTGATGGATAGGCAGGAGTGACTTGGAAACGGCCCGAGCCCCGGCACGCGGTATCGGAGGAAGCAGGATCGGCTCGCGAGACTCTTCAGCGTCGCCGCCACGAATGCGTCAATGTCCGCAAGGGTCCTGCCGGGTTGGAGGTAGTCGGCGAGCCCTTCGTGCACGCGGCACACGCGGGCCGCGGCTTCTCTGGCGCCATGAATCTGACTTGCCTTCTTGAGCACCATCGGTCAGTCCTGTGACTCTTCGCTTCCGTCTGACTCGGCCAGAAACTGCACCGGTTGTCCTTCGAGCAGAAGGATGGGCGGCGGAACGGCCCCGAATTCCCACACGAGGGCTGTTGGGTCACGCTCGTCGATGACCTGAATGTCGGCACGTTTCCCGACTTCGATCGAACCGACGTCCTGCTCTACACCAAGCACGCAGGCTGCATTCCAGGTTGCTGCGGTGATGGCCTCGGCGGGGGAGAGCCCGCAGTGCCTGCACGCGATGGCGAGCGTGAGCGGCATAGAGGCGGTCGGCGCCGATCCCGGGTTGCAGTTCGTCGCCACAGCGACTGCTGCGCCGGCATCGATGATCGCGCGGCCTGGGGCATACCTGCCATCCAGGTGGAAACCGCTTGCCGGAAGGAGCACTCCAACGGTGTCGCTGTCGGCGAGTACTTCAATGTCCTCCGGTGTGACAGCTTCAAGGTGATCAACGCTTCTCGCTCCAAGTTCGACGGCCATCGGCACACCGCCCATGCTCGTGAATTGGTTCGTGTGAAGCCGCAGCGGGCAGCCGAGGTCCTTGGCACGTTGAAACAGCCGCCGCGTGTCATCCAGCGACCAGGCGCCTTTCTCCAGATAGGCATCGCACGTGATTCGTGGAAACTCTTCCACGACGGCAGGGAGCGTCTCTTCGATGACGACATCGACAAAGTCCGGCTGCGCAGCGTCGATGGCGTGGGCGCCCAGAAAGGTCCCCGCAATCTGCGCGTCTGCCGCCTGCGAGACTTCGTGAATGGCACGAAGCATGCGAAGTTCCGACTCCGTCGTCAGTCCGTACCCGCTCTTCACTTCGATGGTTCCGGTTCCGTAGGTCTGCAGCCGTCCAACACGCCCAAGCAGGTTCGCGGCAAGCGTCTCCTGCGACGCCTCCCGGACGGCTCGGACGGTGGAGAGAATGCCTCCGCCGTCTGCAAGGATTTCCGAGTAACTCGCCCCAGCAAGTTGGCGGCTCCACTCTGAGAGCCGGGTTCCGGCCCAGCACGCATGTGTATGGCAGTCGATCCAGGCTGGAAGCACGACCCGGCCGTCCAGATCGAGCACGACGTCCGCCGTCATGTCCTCGGGGGGGGTGCCTTCCCCAACACCGTGAATGCGGCCACCCTCCACGGCGACCCATCCATGTGGAATCGTGTGTGGCGACGCCATCGCTTCGCCTCGGCGAGGGCCAGCCGGGCCAGCGAGCGTGATGATTCGAGCATTTGCGATTGTGACGTCAGGCAATGGTGCTCACCAATCCTTCATCGGTATCTGGACGCCTTGTCGGTCGGCACAAGCACGCGCCTCGTCGTACCCGGCGTCCGCATGTCGGATGACACCCATGAGCGGGTCGTTTCGCAGCACGCGAGCGAGCCGTCGGTCTGCGGCCTCGGTGCCGTCGCAGACGATGACCTGGCCGGCGTGTTGACTGAACCCGATGCCGACACCACCGCCGTGATGGAACGACACCCATGACGCGCCGCTCGCTGTATTGACCGCGAAGTTGAGGAGCGGCCAGTCGCTGACGGCATCGGTCCCGTCGGCCATGCCCTCCGTCTCCCGGTTGGGTGATGCGACCGACCCACAGTCCAGGTGATCGCGGCCGATGACGATTGGGGCCGAGACTTCGCCATTTCGGACCATCTCATTGAATCGCAGGCCGGCGCGGTCTCGCTCGCCCAGGCCGAGCCAGCAGATTCGGCAGGGCAGGCCCTGAAACGCAACCCGTTCTCCGGCCATGTCGATCCACCGGCGAAGGCCCTCATCTTCGGGAAAGAGCTCGAGCAGCGCCTTGTCCGTGGCAGCGATGTCTGCTGGATCACCCGACAAGGCGCACCAGCGAAATGGACCTCGGCCGAGACAGAATTGTGGTCGGATGTAGGCCGGGACGAAGCCCGGAAAGTCGAAGGCGCGATCGAAGCCCTCGTCGGCCGCCCGCTGGCGAATGTTGTTGCCGTAGTCGAACGTCTTCGATCCGCGTCCCTGCAGGGCGACCATGCACTCGACGTGCCTCCGCATCGTGGCCATGGAACGCCGCTCGTACTCGGCGGGGTCTGCGGCCCGCAACGTGTCCGCCTCGGTTCGGGTGAGCCCTTCCGGGTAATAGCCGTTGAGCGGATCGTGCGCCGACGTCTGGTCGGTCAGGGCATCGGGCGTGATGTCCCGCTCAAGCAGACGATCGAGCAGGTCAACCGCGTTGCCGAGCCATCCGATCGAGACCGCTTCGCCGGTGTCTCTCGCCGCGAGGGCTCTGTCAATGGCGGCGTCGAGGTCCTCCACGATCTCGTCCAGATACCGGTCGTGGACACGCTTCTCTAACCGCTCGATGCACATCTCTGCGATGAGGCAGACGCCGTCATTCATCGTGACCGACAGGGGCTGCGCGCCGCCCATGCCGCCGCATCCGGCGGTGACCGACAGGTGACCACGAAGTGTGCCGCCGAAGTGTTGCCGCGCGCACTCCGCAAACGTTTCGTAGGTCCCTTGCAGAATCCCCTGCGTGCCGATGTAGATCCACGACCCCGCGGTCATCTGGCCGTACATGATGAGGCCGCGGGCAGCGAGGTCATCGAAGTGCGACTGCGTCGCCCAGTGTGGAACAAGATTGGAGTTGGCGATGATGACCCGCGGGCTGTCCTCGGTGGTCTGCACGATTCCAACAGGTTTTCCGGACTGCACCAGAAGCGTTTCGTCGGGTGCCATGGACTTGAGCGAGGCGATGATGGCGTCGTAGGCCTCCCAGGACCGGGCGGCCTGGCCCCGCCCGCCGTAGACGACCAACTGCTCGGGCAGTTCGGCCACCTCGGGGTCGAGGTTGTTCATGAGCATCCGCATGGCAGCTTCGGCGGCCCAGCTTCGGCATGACATCGACACCCCGCGTGGGGCCTGAATGACTCGCGGGCTCGTCGATTGGTTCATGGCTTCCTCATATGGCGTGGCTGGCACGCCCGCAAACCCGGCGATTCTATCAGGACCCGGCCCCCAGCCCAGCCTCGATCAGGCCCGCGATGGCCTCGATGTCCGGCCCGGGTGGTCGGTCGCCCTCGAGGTGCGGCACGGCTGCTCGCACGGCTGCATGTGTCTGTTCGACGCCCTCGCCGCTGCGGAGGGGTCGCTGATGCTCGATCCCCTCGGCTGCGACCATGAGTTCGATGGCCACGCCCCGCGTGGTCAGCCCGACGGCAATCCGAAGGTAGTGCGCCGCGGTCGCGCCCATCGAGTTGTAGTCCTCAATGCCCGCAGACGTCGGAATGTTGCCGACGCTCGCCGGCGACGCGATGGTCTGCAATTCGTTGCACAGGGATGCGGCGGTGTATTGGGCGATCATCAGACCGCTGTGCAGTCCCGGAACCGGGCTCAGGTAGGCCGGCACGGGGTTCTCGCAGTCGCGGCCACTCAGCAGCCAGAAGACGCGCCGCTCCGCGATCCCTGCGATGTGGCACAGCGCGATTTTGGCGGTGTCGGCGGCGATCGCCAGCGGCATGCCGTGGAAGTTTCCACCGCTGAGAATGTCGCCGTCCTCCGGGAAGATCAAGGGGTTGTCGGTCACCGCTGACAGTTCGGCCTCGACGACGCTCCGCACGTGCATGAGTGATTCGAGGGCGGCGCCGATCACCTGCGGAATGCATCGCAGGCAATAGGGGTCCTGTACGCGGGGGTCGTCCTCGGCGTGGTCGGCGAGAATCTCGCTTCCCTCAAGTTGCTCGCGGATCCACTCGGCAACGGCTACCTGTCCTGCCTGACCTCGCGCCTCGTGCAGGCGAGGGTCCATCGGCCCGAGGCTGGCGCGGCTTGCGTCGATGCTCATGGCGGCGGCGTCCTGGGCGGCGGCAAGGAGCAGATCAATGTCATCGCAGGCGATCGCGAGGGTCGCGGCCATGAGATGCGTGCCGTTGATGAGCGCGAGCCCCTCCTTGGCAGCGAGTGTCAGTGGTTGCAGGCCGGCCTGCGTGAGTGCCTCGGCTCCGGGCATGGGGCCAGCTTCGCCAACCATGGCTTCGCCCTCGCCAATCATGACCAGTGCGGCGTGCGCAAGTGGCGCCAGGTCGCCGGAAGCGCCGACCGAACCACGCCCGGGCACGACCGGAACGACGTCGCCATTGAGCAGGGCGGCCAGCATGTCCACCACGTCGGGTCGCACGCCGCTGTGGCCGCGGCAGAGGCTTGCAAGCAGCAGGACCTGCATGCCGCGAACGACCTCGGCGTCGAGGGGCTCGCCGACGCCGGCCGCGTGCGAGCGGAGCAGGTTCCGTTGAATCTCGGCGGTCTCTTCGGGCGCCACGCGATGACGTGAGAGCGATCCGAATCCGGTGTTGACGCCGTAGACCGGGTCGGCCCCGTCAGCAGCGGCGTCCACGAGGGTTCTCGCGGAGGCTACGGCGGCGTGGGCCTCGTCTGAGATCGAGACGTGCCGACCGCCGCGGGCGACCTCGGTGACGTCCTCGATGGCGAGCGGGTCGCCAGTGATGAGCAGATGTTCGGCGGGCATCGGCACACTGTATCCGGTCCGGTTTCGTGGTCGCCGCGGAGTCGGTGAGGACCCGCCGTTACCATTCACGGCATGGTTGCCACCCGCCGCTGGATTCTCTTTGTTGTGGGCTTCGTGCTCGTCGTGCTTGCCTTCCGCGTCGCCGGAAGCACGCTCCTCGCTGCTGATGGGGGCTTCGGGCCGACCATCTTTCAGGCCGTTTCGCCAGGCGCTGCCGCAGTCGGCATGTTGGCTGCCATGGCCGTCACCGGCGTCATCGCCGTCGGTCTGGCCAGACTCGTGTCACCGCTCAGTGGTCTGGCCGTCGTCGGCGCAGGGATGTGCTGGTGGGGGACCGGGATTGAGGGCATG